>NZ_DAOUCJ010000066.1 GCF_034432235.1 Thermoflexus sp.
GCGGCTTTATGGGTTGGCCGCCCTCAACGGCCCGACCGGGAGTTCCCCGGGAGGTGACGCCGGTCGCGGGGTCCCCAGCCGGTCGAAGACCGGCTGGGGTGCCCCCGATCCCTCTGGCGGCGGAACGGCGGAGAGCCGGTCGACGCGCCACGGGTCGAGGAAGCCGGAAGTGGCCGGTCATGGATTTCGCCCCGTGGGGCGAAATAAATGACGATGAGCCACAGAACGGCAGCTGATGCAACCCGCGGCGCGCCGGTAGGAGCAGGGGCTTTCGCCCCCACCAATGCCGCCGCTCAGGCGGCTCCTGCCTTCCTTAAATAAATTAAATTAATAGCTGGCACAGCTCCTGATCTCATGGGCCTATCCCGATCCACCAGATCGTTCCATCTGTTGCGGCGGCGATCCACCGGTGGCCCTGGGCGCGCCAGACGTGGCGTAACCCCGAGACCGCGCCAGCCGCTCCCCCAGCTGGTGTTCCCCCCACCAGAAGCCCCCACGCGTTCACCTGCCGGGCCACGGCCAGCCCCCGGCGCTCTTCCCCCATCACAAGAACCAGATCGGCAAAGGTCCCTTCTTCAACCCCGCGGCGGCCGGTGATCAGCGCCCGCTGCCCTCCCACCTCCAGGATCCATCCCCCATCGATCGCGCGCAGGGTTACCCTTCCCAGCCCGACCTGCAATCCCGTCGGGATGGGTGTTTCTCCTCCCAGGACATGGCGAACCGGATAACGGCCTTTCAGAGTGGTCACCCCGCGCATCGCTCCCTCCCCCTGGAGGATGACGAGATCCAGACAACGGTCGAACGGTCCCAGCCAGCGCCCCAATTCCCCAAGGGGGGGATCCCCGGAGCCATCCAGCCATAGCACCCGATGCCCCTCCGGGGTCTCCAGAAGGAGGGCATGGCCTCCCTCAAAGAGCACCAGCTGCGTCCGGCCGTCCGGCAGGTAGGTGAACGCGATGCCGGCCAGCGCCCCGATGAGGCCGAGGGTGCGCAGAGCCGGTTGATGGGGCTGGAGACGGGCGACCAGATCGGCCCAGGGAACGCCCCAGGCGCGAAGGAGCAGGAACGCCAGCGCGCCTCCATAGAAGAGCAGCATCCCTTCCAGGTAACCGGGGGCGACGCGCACGGTTGCCAGGGGCCATCGGGCGGTCAGATCGGCGATGCGGATCGTCCAGGCGAGGGGCCACCAGAGGGCCCAGCCCAGGGGCGCGGCCAGGCGGCCGGCCAGCGCCGCGCCGATGGCGGCGGGGATCCCCAGGGCCATCACGAAGGGTTGCATGGGGAGGGTCAGGAGATTGGCGAGAGGGGCGATCAGGGAGAGCTCCCGGAAATGATACAGCATCAGGGGCGCGGTGGCGATCTGGGCCGCCAGGGAGACCAGCAGGGCCTCCCGGAGGATCTCCACCAGCGTCGTGGCCTGGGGGTCCCGGAACAGACGAGCCGTCTGAACGCGGGCCCATCGCTCCAGCGGCGGGGCCAGGAAGAGCAAGCCCAGGGTCGCGGCGAAGCTCAGCTGAAAGCCGATATCCTCTATTGCAGCCGGATCCCAGAGGGTCATCAGGAAAGCGGAGAGGCTCAGGGCGTTGAGGGCGTCGCTGCTGCGCCCCAGCATCCAGGCGATCACGGTGAGGGATCCCATGATCGAGGCGCGCACCACGGAGGCCGAAGCGCCGACGAAAAGGGCATATACGGGGATCAGAACCAGGGTTGCCCAGAGGGCGATCCGCCGACCCAGGAGCCGGGTGAAGATCGTTAAGGAGAGCGCGGTGAGCAGGGTGATGTTATAACCAGAGATCGCGACGATGTGGCTGAGGCCGGAACGGGCGAAGGCCTGTTCGACCTCCCACGGGATGCTGCTCTCATCCCCCAGCAGGATGCCGATGAGCAACCCCGCCTCCGGATCCGGGAGGATCTCCCGCAGGCGTATCCGGGCATATCCGCGCGCCCGGTAGAGCAGTCCGAGCAGGGGATTTCCCTCGCCGGATCGCAGGCGGGCCCATTCCCGGGCTCGGAAGACGCCCAGGACCCCCTGCCGGGCCAGAACAGCGCGTCGATCGACGCCGGCGCTGACCGGAAGGGGACCCGCGCGTCCGGTCAATCGGATCCGATCTCCATACTCCGGGCGGCCCTGGGGGAGATCCACCTGAAGGAGACCGTCCCCACCGTCCGGGCGGAAGCGGAAGCGGGACCCCGCGCCGCGTTCGGCCGGATCATCGACCACGACCCCCTCCAGGGTGAGCTCCGCTCCCTCCTCCACGGCTGTGGCCACCGGCGGAGGGAGGGATGGGATCGGGCGCAGGGTTCCCCGGATCGCGCCGAGGAGAAGGATCAGGAGAAGAAGGGGGAGACGCCGGCCTCCGGGATCGGAGAAGCGGAGCCCGACGGCGGCCACGGCCGGGAGCATCCAGATCAGGAAAAACAGGGTCCAGCGTGGGAATAGATCCTCGCCGGGCAGGAGGCTCCGGGCGAGGAGCAGCCCCATCAGCCATGCCAGGGCGGGCGGAAAGAGCGGCGCGCCGCGGAGATCGGGCATCGCTGGTTGTTGTCCTTCGAAGGATCTATGTAATTCCATGGGTAGTGAGACATCCAATGGTTAGTGGGATATCGCCCCAGCGAGGCCGCACCTTTTCGCGGATGGGAAATCGACCCCAGGCGTTGCGCGCCATGGATCCACCCGTTTCTTTTGCGGAGAGGTGACCGGGAAGTCCGGTCAACGATGGCGCAACACCAGGGGCAGGTAAACCGAGCGGTCCAGCTTATGGATCCGCATAACCATCAGTTCATCCAATTTGGCGATGTAAATGTAGTCGGCTTCCTTCTCGATGTCCTCTGCGCAGCCCGGGATCTCGTAGGAGCCCGTCACCCGGAGGAAGGATGGATCCCGGACGTCCAGGATTTGCAAGGTGCTCCTGTGGGGCTCTAAGGAGCTTACAGGGCATTTCGCGCGGAGCAGATAAACGTGAGCCCCCTCCGCTTCCACGCCTACTGCATCCCAATCCGGGGGCAGGTCATAGGTGCCCACCCGACGCGGGGATTCTGGCTGGCTCATGTCGAGGACCTCGAGGCGATCGCCGCCCCCGTCCCTCGGATAAATGATGTAGACGCGGTTCTGCTCCACCGCCACGTCCTTAATCAACGGCCCTGCAATGATGCCCCCTCCCGGGGTTGGCACGGCATACTGCCCGATCAGGCGGGGGCTCGTCGGGTTGCGGACATCGATGATCAGCAGCAGGTTGCCGCTCCGGGCATATGCATAACTCCCGGCCACTTTCACCCTGTTGAGACCATCGGACCTTGAGAAGAATCCGATCCGTTGGGGGCTTGCGGGATTGCTCACATCGTAGATCTCCAAGCCGGTATAGTTGGCCACATAGAGCTGATTTCCGATGGCATCCACGCCCCAGGCACGGATAGTGGGCCGGAACACCGTAGGGGCGGCGGGGTTGCGGGCGTCGATGATCTCCAGCTGGCCGCTCATGGCGATATAAACGCGATTCATGGACGCCGCGATATCCAGCGCATCCTTAGGGAGCTCATGCGTAGATAGATCCTGATAACCCGCCAGCCAGGGTGGGGATGGATTGGGGGCATTGAGGATCCACAACTTGTTCCCTGGGCCGATTCCGTAGAGGTAACTTCCATCGGTCGCGACCCGCATCACGGATCCCGGGAAGGCCAGGTAGGCGATCTCCTGAGGGTTTCGCGGATTGTTCCCGTCGAACGTTCGCAGGCCGAGCCATCGGTCTGTGACATAAATATAGCGGCCGCTCGCTGCCACATCCGTGGCCTCGCTGAAAGGGGGAAGGAGGGAGCTCCCCACCCAGCGGGGGTTACGAGGGTCGCTCACATCGACGACCTGCAGGCTTCCTCGGCGGCTTCCCAGAGTCTCCGTAATGCCAGCCACATAGGCGTAGTTCCCTACCATCGCCATGCGGCTTGCATCCGATAGCTCCGTCAAGCTCAGGGAGCCGATCACCTGGGGAGCGGATGGGGAGCGGACATCCATGATCACCAGTCTGGGAGGGACCCCCCAGCGGCTGGCCACTCCATAAGCGTAATTCCCGATGACCATGTCGACTCGATTCGGGGAAGGATCCACGGCACCGATCTTGCGAGGAGATGTGGGAGAGCTCACATCGAAGACAACGGTCTGACGGGTGGAGGTATCCTCCACATAGGCGTAGCTCCCCGCCAGCACCACGTTTCCGGCAGAGAGCAGCTCCTCCTGGTAGCGCCCGAGTTCCCGTGGGGCGGCGGGGTTGCTCACATCCAGGATCCGCAACCCACCGGACCATATCCATCCATTCCATACTCTATATGTCACATACAGATAATTCCCGGCGATAGCGCTCCGGATCGCGCCTCCCGGCGCGCGGCCGGCGATGCGTGGGCGGCTCGGGTCGCTCCCATCCAGGATCCACACCCCATCCCGAGCGGTCACATAGGCGAGGCCTCCAGCGACAGTCACGCCGTTCACCATGTCGGGCAGACGGACGTAGCCCACCACCTCCGGGCGGCGGGGATCCGCGAGGCTCATGACCAGCAGGCTCCTCCCAACGCCAACGTAGGCATAGGAACCATGGACGGCGATAACCTGGATCGGCCCACCGATGTAGCCGACGGGTTCTACGATCACCATCCCCTCCGCCGCAGGGGAGAAGGGGACGCTCGACGGCGAGCCGGAAGCGGCCAGGGAAGCCTCGATGGATCCCCGGGGAAGGCTTGCAGCCACGATCAGCCAGGCGATGATCAGCAATCGATGCCGTCGGCTCATGATCCCATCCCTCCGATCACCGTGTGGACCCGCGATAGCGTCATGGCCACCCGCCGGCTGGCCTCCGCCTGCGCCCGCCACGCCTCCCCCCACGCCCGCAACCGCCGGATCTGCCCTCGGATCTGCTCTGGATGCACCCGCAGCACCGTATCCATCGTTCGCCCTCCAGATGACGTGCTTCTCGTCCA
>NZ_DAOUCJ010000067.1 GCF_034432235.1 Thermoflexus sp.
GTCCAGCGGGCCGGCGCCCGCAGCCAGCGCGAATAGGCCGCCTGCACCTTCGCCTGGGCATACAGCCCCAGCACCAGCGCCGGCAGCGCAAACACCAAATACAGCGGATCCCACCAGAACAACATGGTCCGACCTCCGGATTTGCAGGGGTTCCGGGGGACAATCAGACCGCCCCCTGAACCCCCTCCAGGCTCAGACCTGACGGTATTCGCCCTCGACCACCTCGCCCTCACCGGATGGGCGAGAGCTGCCGGAGCCACCGGCCGCCGCCCGCTGGTAGACTGCCTGGCCGATGGCCAGAGCCGCCTGGCGCAGCTCCTGGGTGAGCTGCCGGATGCGGGCCGCGTTGTCGGTGCCCATCGCCTCCTTCAGCTGGCGGATCAGGCCCTCGAGCCGCTCGCGATCCGCCGGGCTGACCTGATCGCCCAGCTCCCGCAACGAGCGCTCCACGCTGTAGATCATGTTGTCCGCCTCGTTGCGGGCCTCGGCCAGCTCGCGCCGGCGCCGGTCCTCCTCCGCATAGCGCTCGGCCTCCTTGAGCAGCCGTTCCACTTCCTCCTTGGAGAGGTTGGTGGAGGCGGTGATGGTGATCTTGGCCTCCTTGCCGGTCGCCCGGTCTCGGGCCGAGACGTGGAGGATGCCGTTCGCGTCGATGTCGAAGGTCACCTCGATCTGCGGGACGCCCCGCGGCGCCGGCGGGATGCCTTCCAGGCGGAACTGGCCCAGGAGGATATTGTCCGCCGCCATCGGCCGCTCGCCCTGGTAAACCTTGATGTCCACCGCCGTCTGGAAGTCCTCGGCCGTAGTGAAGACCTCAGTCTTGCGCACCGGGATGGTCGTGTTGCGCGGGATGATCACCGTCATCACCCCACCCAGGGTCTCCACGCCGAGGGAGAGCGGCGTCACATCCAGGAGCAGCACATCCCGGACCTCGCCGGCCAGCACGCCCGCCTGAATGGCCGCGCCGACGGCCACCACCTCGTCCGGGTTCACGCCCTTGTGGGGCTCCTTGCCCGTGAGCTCCCGGACCAGCTGCTGCACCATCGGCATGCGGGTGGCGCCGCCGACCAGGATCACCTCATCGATCTGCTCGGGGCGCAGCTTGGCATCGCGCAGGGCCTGCTCGAAGGGACCCTTCAGCCGTTCCACCAGATGGCGGGAGAGCTGCTCGAACTTGGCCCGGGTCAGGCGCATCTGAAGGTGCTTCGGCCCATCGGCCGTGGCGGTGATGAAGGGCAGGTTGATCTCGGTCTCCATCAACGTGGAGAGCTCGATCTTGGCCTTCTCGGCCGCCTCCTTCAGGCGCTGCAGGGCCTGGCGGTCCTTCCGGAGGTCGATCCCATGCTCCTTCATGAACTCCTCGGCCACGTAGTCGATGATCACCTGGTCCCAATCATCGCCACCCAGGTGCGTGTCGCCCGCCGTGGCCTTCACCTCGATCACACCATCCCCGACCTCCAGGATCGACACATCGAAGGTCCCGCCACCCAGATCCCACACCAGGATGATCTCGTTCTTCTTCTTATCCAGCCCGTAAGCCAGGGCTGCGGCCGTGGGCTCGTTGATGATGCGCAACACCTCCAGGCCGGCGATCTTCCCCGCGTCCTTGGTCGCCTGGCGCTGGCTATCATTGAAATAGGCGGGCACGGTGATCACCGCCTGGGTGACCGGCTCCCCCAGATAGGCCTCGGCGTCCTGCTTCAGCTTGCGCAGGATCATCGCCGAGATCTCCTGGGGCGTGAACTCCTTGCTCACCGCCGGGATGAACACCCGGGCGTCCCCGTTCGGCCCCTCCACCACCTTATAAGGGACCCGTCGGACCTCCTCCAGCACCTCGCTGTAGCGCCGGCCCATGAAACGCTTGATCGAGAACACGGTGTTCTCCGGGTTGATGATCGCCTGGCGCTTGGCCGGCAGACCCACCAAGCGCTCCCCGGTCTTGGTGAAGGCGACCACCGATGGACAGAGGTTACCGCCCTCGGCGATGGGGATCACCTTGGGCTCCCCACCCTCCATCACGGCGATCACCGAGTTGGTCGTCCCCAGATCAATGCCGACGATCCGTCCCTTCTTGGCCATCGGAAACCTCCCGTTCAGGGTTGTGGGATTCCTCCCCAAACTGATCGATCACCGCAACGAGGGGAGCTTGCCGCTCGATCCGAACCTCAAGGGCCGGAGATGGGGCCCGCTGGGCCAGGGTGGCCTGTATGGCCGGCGAGGGCAGCCGATTATAGTCGCACTGGCACGGCCCCCCCTGGGCGCACCCCAGGCAACAGTAAGGCTGACGATCCACAATGACAGGCTGCCAATCCATTTCGATCCCACAGTTCCGGCAGATCAGCGGCACAGACTCCCCCCTCATCCGCATCGCCTTTGATTCTACGCAGGTTCCATTAGAGGAGCATTAGAGGCAGGGGAGTTCTCCCCTCTGTCGCGAGGCATCTTCGGGGGGCGCTTTCAAAAACATCGAAAAGCGCCGATGGGTTGGCGGGTGAAGCCAGGCGACCGGAGCTCGGGCTATCATGGAGAGAAAACCCCGAACCCCTGGGGAGATCCAAATGGCCCGAGCGCGGACCCAATACGTCTGTCAGAAATGCGGTGCAGTGCATCCCAAGTGGATGGGGCGCTGCCCGGATTGTGGGGAGTGGAATACCCTGGTGGAGGTCTCCCCCTCCCCGTCCGTTCGCACGGTCGGCCTCAAGGGGGCGCCGGGAACCCAGCCCATCCCCCTTCCCGCTGTGGCACCTGCCGGCGTGGAGCGCTGGCCGCTGCCCATCGGGGAGTTCGCCCGCGTGCTGGGGGGCGGGGTAGTGCCAGGCTCCCTCATCCTGGTCGCAGGCGATCCGGGCATCGGGAAATCCACCCTGCTGATGCAGCTGGCGGATCGAATGGCCGGCCCCGAATTCCCGGTCCTTTACATCTCCGGCGAGGAATCCCTCGGCCAGCTGAAGATGCGAGCCGATCGCCTGGGGCTGCACAACCCCCAGCTCTACCTGTTAAACGAAACCCGCATGGAAGCTCTCGTGGATCACATCCAGGCGTTGCGCCCCCGCCTGGTGATCGTGGACTCCATTCAAACCGTTTACATAGAAGAGATCCCCTCCCCTCCCGGGAGCGTCAGCCAGGTCCGCGAGTGCGCCGTCCGGTTTCAGGCGCTGGCCAAAAACCTGGAGATCACCATCTTCCTCATCGGCCACGTGACCAAGGCGGGCCTGATCGCCGGCCCGAAGCTTCTGGAGCACATCGTCGATACCGTCCTCTACCTGGAGGGGGATCGTTACCACGCCTTCCGCATGCTCCGCAGCGTGAAGAACCGTTTCGGCGCCACCTCCGAGGTGGGCGTCTTCGAGATGCGCGGGGATGGGATGGCGGAGGTGCCCAACCCATCCGAGCTCTTCCTGGCCGAGCGCCTGGTCCAGGCCTCCGGCTCGGCGGTCGCCGTGACCATGGAGGGCACCCGCCCGCTGCTGGTGGAAATCCAGGCCCTGGTTAGCCCGGCGCCGCCTGGAGCAGCCCGCCGCACGGCCAATGGAGTGGATCCCTATCGTCTGCTCCTGCTGGTCGCGGTGCTGACCAAGCGGGTGGGCCTGCGCTTGCATGATCATGACCTGTTCGTCAACGTGGTCGGCGGCCTTCGGGTGGACGAGCCGGCCGCGGACCTGGCGGTGGCGATGGCCATTGTCTCCTCCGCTCGGGATCGCCCGTTGCCTCCCGACATGGTATTCATCGGGGAGGTGGGTCTCTCGGGGGAGCTGCGCGCCGTGGGCCATCTCGAGCTCCGCCTGGCGGAAGCGGCCAAGCTCGGCTTCCGGCGCTGCCTCCTGCCCCGCACCGTCCGTCGGCTCCGCGAGGTCCCGGCGGAGCTCACGCTGCTTCCCGCGCGAACGCTTGCGGAGGCGCTTTCGATCGCGTTCCCGGGATAAACCGGAGTTACGCCGCTGGCCTCCCCCCACGAACTTCGGGGGGCCATCCCGCCTCCCCGAAGGAGAGCCCAGCGGTGTCCGTCCATCCCGTCACAGCATCTCCCGCAGCTCCATCGCGTTGATCACCGCATGCCCGAAGGCATCGTTGTTGAAGTAGACATAAACCTCACAGCCCGCCTGAAGGAAACCCCGGATCCGTTCTGCCCAGAGAGCCAGCTCCTCCCGGGGATAGCGGCCTGCGTAAAGCGCGGTGGATCCATGGAAACGAATGTAGACGATGGGCCCGGTGACCCAGAGCGGAGAGGAGAGGCCGGGCATGTCGAAGAGACAGAAGAACAGGCGATAGCGCTCGAGGATCGCGCGGATTGGCTCCACAAACCACCGGGGATCCCGGAACTCGAACCCCTGGAGAAGATCCCCTGGAAGAAGGGCCGCGAACGCCGTTAGGCGATCGGGGTCGGCCCCCCAGCCGGGAGGAAGCTGATAGAGGATGGGTCCCAGGCGATCTCCCAGGCGCCGGGCTCGTTCCAGGAACCTCGCCAGCGGCTCGGCACAATCCTTCAGGCGACGGATATGGGTGAGATAGCGGTTGGCCTTTACGGCATAGCGGAAGCCAGGAGGGGCCTGCTCCCGCCAGCGGTCGAAGGCCCTCTCGGAAGGCAGACGATAGAACGTGCTGTTGATCTCCACTGTGTCGAAGTGCGCAGCGTAATGCGAAAACCAGCGGCTCTGGGGAAGATGCTGGGGATAGAAAACCCCTCGCCAGTGGGGATACATCCATCCGGATGTTCCGATCCAGCATCGAAGGTTCATGCGCGGCGCCCCGGTGCTTCAGCTGGCGATGTGCCGTCCCCGATTTGCGAATGGGATTTGAAGGAGCAAGGCAAGCGGCATCGCCCGGGGGTGAACCTTCGCTACCGTTCCCCCAGGATGATGGCGCTGCGCTCCGCCCCGCGGGCGATGGTCGGGGCCTCCGGGGTCGTCTCCTCCAGCGCCTTCATCCGCGCCGTCAGCCCCTCGATCTCATCCAGATGCAGGCGCAACGTCTCCGCCAGATCCAGCAGCGCCCGGATCAGCTGGCGCTCAAAAGCCCGCCGGAAGGCGGCCAGGGAGTCGAACGCGATCCGATCCGCCTCATCCCCATGCTCGCTGAGCCACAGGGTCGCTGCCGGACTGTGGGCTACCTCTTTCACGAAGATCAGCTTCCGCTTCTTCGCCTGAACCGCTCGGGTCCACTCCAGCCCCATGGGGGCGGAGTAATCCATGCCCAGGATGAACACATACAGATGCGCGGCCGACACGGCTTCCAGCGCAGGGGCCAGGGCCTCGCCGGGCCGGGGGGTATGCCGGATCTCCCATCCCAATCGAACGGGAAGCCCGGCCACCACCTGCCCCACGATCTCGCGCTCCGCCTCCAGCTCCGGGCTGCTGGTGACGAAGAGCCGGATGGGTTCGGCCATGGCGCATCGTCCTCCTCAGATCTCAAAACCTCCCCTCGTATCATTGTATGCAGCGGGTCCTGAGGGAAGCCAGCGGTCAAGGGGGAAGAGAGCCCTTCGAAGGCGCGTGGGGCGCCCGAGGCGCTCCGCCGGCGTAGCCCCTGCCGTGGATATCAACGCTCGTTTCCCCCCACGACGGGCGGGAACAGCCGGACCAGATCCCCGGGCCTCAGGGGCGTATCCAGGGTGGCCTGAGCCTCATTGACAAAGACGGCATGGATCAGCTCGAGAGGAATCCCCAGGGCGCCTGCGACATCGCGGGGGGTGCCATTCTCCGGGATCTCCACCGGAATCCCCTCGTCCTGCGCCCCGGCGGGACGATAGCGACGGAGGATCGCATGCAATTTCACAGTGACCCGCATCGCTCACTCCCCCAGGACAGGCCGGATCCCTCGATGCACCACACGCCCGCCGATGGTCTGCAGGATCTTGCGGGGATCCTCCCACCGGCCGGTGCGAGCCTGAAGGGCCTGGGACATCTGCTTGGGCGTCATGGGCTGATTGCCGTTGATCAGCAACAGACGGAACACCGCGTCGGTGAGAGGCGTCTGGGAGGTGAGGAAATCCGGCTGACGGCTGCAGTGCTGCAACAGGATATGCCACAGCCCATCCACCCGCCGGACCTCTGCGGTCTCCGGATCCACCCAGTCGATCTCCGCCGCCTCAGGATTCGCCAGGAATTGATCCCGGTGCTCCGGGCACAAATGGCTCATCAGATAAGCGCGGAAATCCTGCCCTTCCCGCTTCCACCAGTCCAGATCGATGCGGAAGGGGGTATCCAACGTCGGCTTGATCAGCCGTTGCATCAGAGCCCGCGGGCGGTCGCTCATGCGCCCTCCTCTGTCCACCTCCAGTAGCCATCGCCCAGGTAAACACACCCGGGCATGCCCATCACCTCTTCGAAGAGCGACTCCGGCGGTATCCGGATGAGGAGATTCACCGCCTGGTAAAGCGTCCGGGCGTGAACCGTGCCCTGGGGCGTCAGGCGGGCCAGGGCGGGGAAGAGCTGTTGAGCCAGAGCCCGCGCCGGGCGGCTCCGCCAGCGCGGCCACAGCTCCTCCAGCGCCGCCGGATCATCCACGTAGATCAGGCCCTGGTCATCAAACTCGCCCGGGACCTGACGGCGGAGCATATCAAAGACGATGTGTCCCTCTACCACCCGCGCCACCCGCACCCAATCCCGCCGGCTGCGGCCATGGAGCTGGACCCGGATCACGCCGGGCTCGCGGGTTCGCCGAAAGACCACGAGACAACCGGGCTGGACCTGGTGGGCCTGGTACCATTCCTTCAATCCGAAGACATACTTGCGCTCCCGCACCACCCATCCCGGCCAGCGCCGGCCGCTCACCCCATCCTCGAACTCGAAGCGGATCCGGTGGGTTCGACCCAGAGGGAACACCCGGGCCGTGCGCCGGGTCAGCGGCGCAGTCCCGCTGGCCAGATGGGGATACGTGGCGATCCACACCACCTCATCGGCCTCCCCGATCCCGGGGCGGATCTCCTCGGGCGTGCTGAGCTCATCGTCGATCTCCGCCGCAATCCGAACCAAGGCCTCATCCAGCCCCTCCCGGGTCCCCGTGTAAGCTCGCCCCTGAAGCCGGGGAGGAGTCTCCAGGACCTCCGGGGGTTCCATCCGGCGCAGAAACCAGAGGAACTGGCCGGCCGGGCCGACCTCATCGAAGCGGGGATCCCGATAGAGGGCGGCGTTCAGAGAGAAGATCTGCAACGGAGGGGGAACATCCGCTGGCAGCTCCAGATGGGGGAGCAGGGCCTCCGGCGGCAACGGACCGCCCCCATGAACATCCAAGATGGCCTCCACGAGGTTCAGATGCCCTTCGTGGAGCTCCACCAGCAACGCCTTCGGGAACCAGTGATCCCCCACCCGCACAAAGTCCGGGCTGGATTCCAGTCGGGCGAGGAGCTGTTCCTGGATCCGAGGACCCCATGTCGCCCAGACCTCATCTGGACGCAAGCCCTTCTCATCCGGGCCACGCAGGCCATCCAGCTCGTTGAGCCGGTGGGGAAGAGGATATTCCGCAGCAAACTCCCGCAGGGTTCCATCGCCCTCGAAACGGACCTGAATCACCTTAAAAGGGCCGATCTCCGGGTTGTATCCATCCCGGATGCCCACCACGGTCCCGATCGCGAAATTCAGATGGGGGAAGCACAGACGTTCCCCGACCTCATAGCGATCCTTCGGGCGGAACGGGCGAGCGCCGGCCAGGAGAGCGCGCCGCCGCTCCTCCAGCTCTTGAAGGCGTCGCTGGATCACCAAGCGGGCGAGCTCTTCCACAGTACGGGGAAGGGGATCCTCCAGAAACCGGTTGAGTAATGCCTCCAGATCCGCTTCCGTGATCTCCAGATGCTTCCAGTCAATTGCTCCAGGCCATACCTGTATCCCACCCATCTCTTCATCCATCCGCCATGGGGTCAACCGGAGGGCGACGATCCTCCCGAGGCTCCAAAGGCTGTAAAGAGGATTTCAGGGGCCGGGAAGAATGTCTTCCACGGCCTTCTTCCCCGCTCCAGCAAGCCCCTTGAGATCATGCAAGATTATATCCAGTCCAGAGGGCAGCAGCAACCCATACGCGAAGTCGTATAATTGAAGACCGCGCGGCCGCGAAATGTAGCGCAATTCCCGGGGAAACGGAGGAAACCATGCCCCCGCTTCTGCGACCCATTGCCGATGGCGTCATCCGCATCGATCTTCAATTCCAGGGCCGACCGCAGGTCATCGCGGCGTATCTGCTCTATGATGGCCGGGAAGCAGCCCTGGTGGAAACCGGACCGACTTCCACCATGGAGAAGCTCCTGGAAGGAGTGCAGGCCGCCGGAGTGCCCCTGGAAGCCCTCCGCCATCTGATCGTCACCCACATCCATCTGGATCACGCGGGGGCCTCCGGCGCTCTAATCCAGCGCCTCCCGTGGGCTCGGGTATACGTGCATCCGGTGGGCGCGCCTCATCTGGTTGATCCTTCCCGGTTGCTCGCCAGCGCCGCCCGGATCTATGGGGATCTGCTGAAACCCCTGTGGGGGGAAGTGATCCCGGTCCCGGCCGATCGCCTCGTGGTGGTCTCCGACGGAGAACGCCTTTCGGTCGCCGGCCATACGCTGATCGCCTTCGATACGCCCGGCCATGCCCGTCACCATCACGCCTTCCTGGATGAAACCACCGGGCTGCTCTTCACCGGCGATATCGCCGGCGTCCGTCTGCCCGGGATCCGCTACGTCCGTCCCCCCACTCCGCCCCCGGAGCTGGATCTGGAGGCGTGGTCGAATAGCATCGCCCGGCTGCGGGCCCTGAAGGCCAGCGGCCTGTGTCTGACCCATTTCGATGTCCACCGTGGAGACATCGAATGGCACTGGGAGGATCTGGAACGCCGGCTGTGGGAGTGGGGACGGTGGATCCGGGAGATGATGGCCGGGAACTTCGAGGAGGCGGAGATGGTGAAGCGCCTCCGGGAGCGCGCCGATGAGGAATTGCGGGCGGCGGGGGCGGATCCAGAGTTCTACGATGTGGCCGCGAGCTATGAGAGCGTGGTGGCGGGTTACTTGCGCTACTGGCGCAAGCGCGCGGAGGCCATGGCTTCGGGAATGCGAGGCTGAGGAAATGTTCCTGAGGACTGAAACCGGGTCATGACCCAGGGGATCCTGTTCCCAGGAGATCCAGAGGACGGATACGATACGGGCCCATGTCCGGCCTGTGGTCGGGAGATCCGGGTGGAGGAAGGCGTCTGCCCTTATTGCGGAGTCACCTTCTGCCCCGCCTGCCGGTCCCGGATGCCCGAGACGGCCACCCGGTGCCCGGGATGTGGGACGGTATGGGCGTGGTTTTGCAGCCACTGTGACGCCCCGGTGCCCCCGGAGGCGGAGATCTGCCCGGCCTGCGGCGCCCCGCTCCGATCTCAGCCCTGCGGCCAGTGCGGGACGCTGACGCCGCCGGATGAGCCGTGCCCGAATTGCGGCGCGGAGCCATGCCCGGATTGTGGCGCATGGGTCCCGGGGGATGCAGCCGCATGCCCATCCTGCGGCTTGCCTTTCACGGAAACCTGCGATCGATGCGGCGCTCCCCTGCCGGAGGATGCCGCCCGCTGTCCCTCGTGCGGGGCCGTGGTGCGCCCGGCGGTTTGCCCTCGATGCGGCGAGGCCGTGGAAAAGGAGATCGGCCTGTGTCCGGCGTGCGGCGCGATCTGGTGCCCGGTGTGCGAGGAGCCCGGTCCAGAGGAGCCCCTTACGGCAGAGACCCGATGCCGGCGGTGCGGATCCCCTCTGGCCTTCGCCTGCCCGGATTGCGGGGCCGTTCTGCTGAGCACGGCATCGGAATGCCCGGACTGCAACCGGGTTTTCCCGCGACGCTGCCCGTCATGCGGCGAGCCCCTCTTCGGGGCGCCCGAGCGCTGCCCGGCGTGCGGGGCGCCTCTCCCACGCCCTGTTCCCATCGAACTCCGCCCCCCTTCCTCTGCACCTTCGGGGATCCAGCTGGCTGCCCTAACAGCGTGTCCCACCTGCGGAACCATCTTTCGCCCATCGGAGGGGCCGTGCCCGTCCTGCGGCCAGCGGCTCTGCCCCCGGTGCCGTGCCCGGCTCTGGCCGGATGAGCTCATCTGCCCGCGGTGCGGGGCGGAAACCGGCGCGCGCTGCCCCGATTGCCAGGCGATCATCCCCCTCGGAGCTTCCGCGTGTCCGATCTGCGGGGCCGAGCTCGCCTTCGTCTGCCCGCGCTGCAACGCCCGCGTCTCCGAAAGGACCGAGCGTTGCCCTTACTGCGGCCTGGACCTCTCGGGGCGCTGCCCCCGTTGCGGGGCGGAGCTCCCGGAAGAGGCCGACGCCTGCCCGGCCTGCGGACAGGCCCTGTGCCCGGAATGCGGATCGGCGGTGGCCGAGGACGCGCGCGCCTGTCCGGTCTGCGGGGCTGCCTTCACGTATGTATGTGAAACGTGCAGGGCGGAGCTGGCCCCTGGGGAGAGCCGCTGCCCCCGATGCGGGCTGTAACCCGGATCCTCACCCCATCCCGGAGAGATCCGGGTGGGGCAGCAGGATGAGATGGCGGCGGGCGCGGGACACCTTCATGCCGGCTGGGCTCCAGCGGACTCCACCGGCCATCGGGTTCCGACCGGATAGGCCGGATCCCGGGACGCCACGACGATCGCCTCGGAGGACCGCGGTTCGAAGACCGCCAGGACTCGGACTCCCGCATAGGCCCTTGCCAGCGCGGTCCACAGCCAGAGGGGCAGCTTCCCATCGATGATCAGGGATGCCTCCGCCGGGATCGCCGGTATGACGAGGCCATCCACCTCTTCCCGCTCCAGATAGGGATGTGCCATCGTCACCTGAAGCCGCCAGCGGTTGCCCGAGCTTTCCACCAGGAAGCCCAGCGCGGATGCCGGAGCGAGGCGATGCTCCGTCCCGGGGTGCAACCGGGGGGGTTCCACCCAGCCCAGCCGGACGTCGAACTGGAAGAACGGGGCCGGGAGGGCGTGGACGGCGAGGGCCGCGTAGAGCCAGGCGGGGCCGCGGCCGTAAAGGGCCAGGGGCTTGCCCTCGGGGAGGAAATCCAGCGTCCGGGGCAGATCCTCCGGGGCCCAGCGCGGGGCCTCCCCTTCCCGACGGACCTCCAGCATGCGGGCCAGCTCGTCCAGGTCGATCACCCAGTCGACGTCGGGGGCCATCGCCAGATGATAGCGGCGCAGCTCCTCCGGGTCGTAGCGGAAGAGGGCCGCGATCCGCTCGGCCAGCGCCTCGAAGACCGGCCCCTCCGCTATACGACCCCGCTCCAGGCCGGTGATCACCCCGCGCAACACCGGTGTCTCCTCAAGGACCTCTGAGGAGCCTTCCAGGCGGGAATCCAGATCCGCGATCAAGTGCAGGCCGTAACGCCGGACACGCTCCTGCCACGCCGGGCGGGCCGCGGGATCCCGGATGAGGAGGACCGCGTGAGTGACCACGCTGAAGATCCGTTCCTGCTCCGGGGTCGGCATCCCTCCCACATCCACCAGCAGCGGCAGATGGCGACGCCGGATGTCCTGCACGATCCGATCCACCCATCGTTCGTCAAAGGTCCCCTTGATCCGAAGCTGCCGGGTCAGCCGGGGCTCCGCCTCGTGAAACCAATCGCCTTCCCCATCCGGCGCCGCCCGCAACACGTAATGGGCCACGCCACGCTTCCGCAAGGATTGTGATAAACTATATGTTAGAACGGATTTACCGGAGTTCGGCGGCCCTCCGATCAGCACAGCGGGGAACAGCTCCATTGAAATCCTCCGTATCCGCAAGAGATGGACCTGTGGGAAGTGGGCCATGGAACCCAGACCGGCCAGCACGATGATCGCCACGCTGGGCGGGCAGCCGCAGGTGATCACCTTCGCCCTGGACGCCCTGTTGAACCGCGGTGAGCAGATTGTTGAGGTCGTGGTGTTGCACCTCGCCCCCCAGGATCCGCGCACCCGTCACGCCCTGGAACGCCTGGATCGCGAGTTCCCCAATGATTTCTACGCCCATGCCCATCGCTCGATCCGCCTGCGCCGGGTCATGCTGAAGGATCTCCGAGGCCCCATGATGGATATCACGGATGAGCGGGCGGCTGAGGCCGTTCGGATGCAGATGATGGAGATCCTTCAGGCGGAGAAGGCGCAGGGCCGTCCCCTCCATGTCGTGCTGGCGGGGGGACGACGCCTGCTCGCCCTGATGCTCTTCCTCACTGCGGTGGTGCATCTGGACTATGCGGACCGGGTGTGGCATCTTTACACCCCTCGCGCCTTCCTGGAGGTGGCACGGGACGGCCGGCGGATGCATGCGCGGCCGGAGGATGGCGTGCGCCTGATCGAAGTGCCCTTCCCTCGCTGGGGGGCGGACTTCCCGGCTTTCCGGCAGCTGACCTCCCTGCAGCTGGGGCAGATTGAGTCGCCGGCGGATCGGATTGGGCGTTGCCGGCAGGTCTGGGAGCGGCTGACGCCGGCCCAGCGCCGCGTGCTGGCGGAGGTCGTGCGCTGCGAACGGCTGGCGCAGGTCGCGGAGGCCCTGGGCCTGTCGCTCAAGACCGTGGACTCCCACCTCGAAGCGATCAAGGCCCTCTGCCGCGAGATATGGGGTCTGTCCCCGGACCATCGTCTCTCCTATCGGGATCTGCGGGAATGGTTCCGCCCCTTCGCGCCGCTCATGGACCTTTCCACAACCCGATGAGGGCCGGGACCGGAAACCGCCCTCCCCATGGGGCTTCCCTCTGATGCCCCCCAGGGTCAGCGGGGCCCCTCCTGGCTTCTAATCGTAGAAGAACGGCCAGCCCCTGCATCCGGTCGTCCCCGGATGCGCGTCCGGTCTTTCCCCGATGTCCGGCCTCCCGGGCTCGGCTACATTTGGGGGCAAAGGAGGCCGCATGGTCGTTTTAAACTTTGCGCACCCACTCACACCGGAACAGCAGCGGCAGATCGAGGCCCTTGCGGGGCAGCCGGTGGAACAGGTCATCGCCATCGACGCCCAGATCGATCCGGCCCGTCCCCTGGTCCCGCAAGTGGTGTCCATGGTGGATCGGGTGGGGTTCTCCCCCGAGGAGTGGCAGACCCGACCCATCCTGATCCTGTTGCCCTCGTTGAACTACAGCGCCGGGGTGCTGCTGGCGGAGCTTCACGGCCGCATGGGCTATTTCCCATCGATCATCCGGATGCGGCCGGTTCCGGAGGCTGTTCCGCCCCGATTCGAGGTGGCGGAGATCATCTCCCTGCAGGCCGTGCGGGAGGCCGCGCGCGTCCGGCGGGGGGCGTCGGAAGGGAGGGGGAGCGATGCGTCTTAAGATCGCGTTGCGCTTCGTGCGTCCGGGCCGGTTGCCCTGGGGCTATCCGGAGTGGTTGCGGGGCCTGGCCTACACGGCGATGATGCGGGGGCTTCCCCAGGTGGCCCATCGGCTTCACGAGGAGGGGTGGCCGGGTCCAGAGGGACGCGCCTACAAGCCCCTCACCTACTCCTGGCTCCACGGCCTGCAGCCGGATCGGGCGGGGCTGTGGGCGGAAGGGGCCGTCACCTGGTGGATCTCCTCGCCGATCCCGTCGGTCGTCGAGGCCCTGGCCCTGGGGCTGCTGCTGGAGCCCGAGGTCCGGCTGGGATCCCACCCGGTGATCGTGGAACGCATGGAGGTTGAGCCGACGCCGATCTTCGAAGGGGCGGCGACCTTCACGGCCCTCTCGCCCATCACCCTGTCCACCGGGGAACGGCGGGCGGACGGCAAGCTGGTCAAGCGGTATCTCTCGCCGGAGGAGCCGGAGTTTGCGCGGGCCCTGGCCGAGAACCTGCGGCGGAAGGCGGCGGCTTTTTATGGGCAGGCGATCCCGGGCGACCTGGAGATCCAGGTGCATCCCCCCTATCGCTCCAAGCTCGTGCGGATCCACGACACCGACATCCGGGGCTGGATGCTTTCGTTCACCGTCTCGGGCCCCCCGGATCTCATCCGCCTGGGCTACGAAGCCGGCTTCGGCGAACACACCGCCAGCGGCTTCGGCATGGTGGCCGTGGCCCGGGAGCAATGGGAGAACACCCCTTCCCATGACGCTCGAGTTCTTGGGCATTTTGTCCGCCTCCAAGCATCTCGATAAAGATCATAATCTGGAGTTTGCGATGATCTCAGATTTAATCCATTTGTTTAAATCGGAGTTTTCGGAAAAGCTATACAGAGCAGATTATCTCCTTGCGGACACCCGCATTCCCTGGGTGTCACTCTATGACCACTTGATGCTCACGGCTGGATTTGCCGCCGCCTTTGCCGAGGAACTGCTTCGACGTGGCAGGGGGGCAGTAGAGATATGTGGGATAGAACTTTCACCCTCCGAACTGCGTGCCCTTGCCCGCCTGTGTGGGCTCCTGCACGACCTGGGGAAAGCACGAATCGGCGAAACGGAGTACCGATTCCACGTCCAACGGGGCCTGGAATATGCCCGGGAGTGGCTTGCTACAAAGGGTGTGGAGGAGCATCTCCAGGAGATCATCCTGGGCGTAGTGGCGCGCCACCACCTACGAGATGGGCCGCAGACGATTCTGGAGAAACTGGTCTGCCTGGCCGATAGCTACGCCTCCGCTGGGGATCGTCCTGAGCTGGCGCGAGCCTCTACAGCGACTGAATTCCAACGACTTGCAGAAGAGACTCTCCGCATGGAACAAGAGCTCTTTGGCACCGACAAGCCCATTTGCCTACTTCTGGGCGATACGGATGCCATCAAAAGCTACGTATACGAGACGAGCACGCTTCCCGAGATCCGTGGAGCAAGCGAAATCCTCCTGGAGCTGGAGGCAAAAGTTCGCGAGCTTTTTACGGAGAAGATCGCCGAAGAAGCCCTGATCTATTGTGGCGGGGGCGGCTTCCTTGCCATCGTTCCTGCGGGCCAGGCAAAGGAGATAAAGGAAGAGATCGAGCAACTCTACCTACAGAAAACCGGTGTTGCCACCATTACAGTTGTGTATTCGGACCCGATTGGCTATGCCGACATGGGGCGGGGGCTTGTCCCCTACGACGATGCGCAAATTCAGGCGCTTTCCGGAAGTGATGTTTCCGCTGATTTGCTCTATAGCCACTTTGAGGCTCTTCTGAAGGACCGGACAAAACGCAAAAACTTCGGCGAGTTGGTGTCAGCGCTCACCGGTAGGCTCCAGCAAGCGAAGCGGGCAAAGGCTACAGCTCCATTTTTCGAGACCCTACCCATTCACCGGCGGTGCGAGTCCTGCGGCAAGCGGGCGGTGGAAGAGCACGACGATGTGCGGGATGAGTGGATGTGTGCGATCTGCTCCCAAAAACGGGAGCGAGGAAGGGGGGAGCGCCGAGAGTTCGTAAAGGAGTTTGTCCAGTGGGTACGCGATAGCAAGCGTGTCGAGATTCCTGAAAAGAAGCTCGACGGAAAGCCACGTTTCTCCGAAGACCTGGACACACTTGCCGGCTCAGACGGTCGCATTGCCCTGCTCCACGCTGACGGCAACAACATGGGCGATCTTCTGCAATTGATGCCCTCGCCCGCTTCTTATCGTCATTTTTCGCGGGTGCTGGAAGATGCCACTCGGGATGCGCTTTTCTCAGCACTCTGGGCAGTGTTCGGCGAAGAGCGCCTGAGGGACCGCGAGAAACTGCTGCCCTTCGAGATCATTGTCCTGGGCGGGGACGACATCGTGGTCATCGTGCCTGCACGCTACGGCTGGGCGCTGACAACCAAGGTGCTTGAAGCCTTTGAGCACCACCCCGGCATCAAGAAGCTTCGAAAAGAGCTTCAGGAGCGAGTGGGAAGCGCTATGCGCCGTCCCGTTTCGCTCAGTCTCTCCGCTGGGCTGGCGATTGCCGATGTGAAGTATCCAGTAAGTTTCCTCTTTTCGCTTGCCGAAGGGCTCCTCAAGGAAGCGAAGAAGTTGGCACGAGAGGTCCGGACCAGCACGCTATGCCACCTCTGGCTGCGGGCACCGGTGATTTCAGAGCGAGCAGGCACGCTGTTGAGCGCCCTGTATGAGCGACAGATGATGGTCCTCACGGCACGTCCCTACACGGCTGAGCAGGCTCGGAAGCTCGCGGAGCTGGCCCGCAGTTTAGAACAACTTCCTAAGGCTCAGCGACACTCGCTGGCAGAAGCCCTCGAAAAAGGCGTGCATGTTTCGCTGAACTATGCCCTATATCAGGCGGCCCGGCAAAAGGAGCGCGGCGCACGGCTTCGTGAGGCGTTTCAAGAGCTGGGCAACCTCCTGGGGCCCGCGGAAGACGGCTTCTGGTTCTGGCGCCGGACGGACGAGGGCTGGAAGACGGCGCTTCTGGACGCGCTGGAACTCATTGAGCTGGGCGCTGTGCTGGACATCCCACGGGAGGAACATTATGCCCCATCAGCTACAGATTGAGACAAAGTTCGGACTCGTCTCCGGTTTGCACATCACCGGGGAGCAGGGAAAGCTCTGGACGGACAGAGCTCTGGTAGTGGACTGGCGCGACGGCAAAGTTCCCATTGTTCCTGCGACCACGATCAAAGGCTGGCTTCGGGAGAGTGCTGAGCGCCTGCTCCGCGGGCTCGGGTTACCAGTCTGCGATGGCTCTCGCCCCGGAGAGATGTGCAACGCGTGCTTGATTTGCAAGGTCTTTGGATCACCCCGCAGGCGCTCTCCCTTGCGCTTCTCGGATGCCGAGCTGCGTGGGGGCATGGCGGATGTGCGCATGAACGTCTCGCTCAGCCGCCATCGCAAGACCGCTTATGAAGAGCGGCTCTTCTCCACCGAGATCGCCTGGCAGAAGGCGCTTACGGCACGTATCGAGGGCTGGTTCGATTCACAAGCAGAAGCCCGAAAGGCAGCGGCTCTTCTGTATCTGGCGGCGAAAGCCGGCTTTGCCATCGGGGCAGCGCGCTCTCGGGGGTTGGGCTGGCTCGAGCTTGTGGATTTCACAGCGAGCGTGGACGGCGAGAAACTCCTGGACGAAGACCTTGTAGCACAGAGCGAAGCGCTTGTATCCCGGACGGAGGGTCCCGCATGACGGAATACTTCGTCTGCCTCACGCCCGAAAAGCCCCTGCGCACGGGCACGCTCAAGCCTCGGGGAGATTATCTCGACACGCGGGACTACCTGCCCGGCAGCGTCCTCCGGGGCGCGCTGGCCGAATGGCTCAAGCTACAGGGGAAAGCAAGCCAGATCGTCCCGACAGTGCAAAAGGTGCGCTTTGGGAATCTCTTCCCCAGCGCTTCAGAGTCTGTATGGGCTTTGCCCTTCCCGATGACAGCGCTGGAGTGCAAGCTTCACGGGGGCTTCCTCAATGTCCCCAGGCGCTCCGGGGAAAAACCCGGACACGGCATCCGGGATAGCCTGCTCATCGCCCTGGCGTATGCAGAGCTGGAACGGCAAGGCGCCCGCTTTCCAGTGCCCATGCTCCTGCGCTGCACCCATGAAATCAGAGGAGAGAAGTGCGGCGGACGCATGGAACGGGTGAGCGGGTTTTATGCGACTCTGCCCGAGGGCTGGAGGGTGATGAAGATCGAAAAGGCACTCCAGACCAAGGTTGCCCTGAGTCGCCATCGCCGCGCTGCCCAGGAAGGGATGCTCTATCGGGTAATCGGAGTGCGACCGAAAAGCACATTCGTCGGGCGGCTCTGGGTTGAGGACGAGGCAATCCTCGAGGAGCTCAAGAAAGCGGTGGAGAGCGTCGGAGTCGGCGCCCTCACGACCCGAGGGTTCGGCGCCGCGCGTCTCAAGGCGGTGGAACCCGGCATAGAGCCTATCGCCGAGCGCCTGCGCGCCTTCAACGAGAAACTGCGCGAAGTGTGGCGAGACCTGGCGGATCTGGCCCGGCAGACCGGGAGCCCAGCGCCCATGGAGCCATCGGGGACGTACTTCAGCGTGGATCTGCTTGCGCCTGCTGTTCTCCGGGACCCGCACGGGTTGCCCACCCTGAAGCTCTTTCTCGACCTGGACGGGCAATGGCGGGAGCCGGTCTTCTGGGTGACGCAGCCGACCTTCGTGGGCGGCTTCTCTACTGCCTGGGGACTGCCCAAGCCCACCTACCTGGGAGCAGCGATGGGGAGCGTGTATGTGTTCCGAACAGAAGCTTCCCAGAAGGAGCTCCTGCCCTTCCTGGAAAACCTGGAAGCCCGGGGCGTCGGGATCCGCACCGATGAAGGCCTGGGCGAAATTTTGGTGTGCCACCCATTTCATCAGGAGGTAATGCCGGTATGATTGTCGAAGCGAAACTCTTGCACCAGATTGAAGAGCACCTGGACGAGATCGTTCGGCGCGCAGAAAAATGCATAACTGAAACACGTGCAGCGGAATCGGATTTGGAAGAATCCCAGCTTCGCAATCTTCAGAACCTGGCTTCTGCCACCGACTCGGTACCGGCATTGGAAAACTTCATTGCCTATCAGATGGGGCGGAAGAAAATCCCCGCCGATGTCGGACGCCAGATCCTCGAGGATATCCGCAAGCTGGGACAGAAAGCCGAGGAGGTCACGCGGAACAATCCCGGAGCGCTTCGCTGGGTGCGGATGGAGCTCATCCGCCTGTACCTGGGCTTTCTGGTGCGAAAGTTTGTGGCTGAGAAGAAGGCAAGGGAGGAGCGATCATGACCCTTCACTCCTTTTGGCACTTTGAGAACCGCTGGTTGATTACCGCGACCCTGCGGATGAAGACCGCCCTTTCCGTAGGTGCCCGCGCCTCGCTCATGCCTACGGGATCTGATCTTCCTGTCATTAAGACCCCGGAGGGCATTCCCTTCATCCCGGGCTCTTCGCTCAAGGGTGTGGTGCGTGCTTACACAGAGCGGCTCCTGCGCACGATGGACGAGCTCAAGCAGACCCGTCAGGGTGAACGACTCTGGGCATGTGACCCACTGGATGAGCGGGAGCGCTGCGTCATCGCAAAATGCGGTGAGCATTGTGAAAACTGTAAGGGGAATTGCTGTCGCGATTGCGGCCGGTGTAAGAACTGTATGGTCAGACGCGCAACGCAGAATAACCGGCTTGACGACGAAAAGCTCACGCAGGAGATTTGGCAGTGCTCCTGCACCGCCTGCCGGCTCTTCGGCTCCCCCTGGCTGGCGTCGCGGATATCGTTTCAGGATGCCATGCTCTCGAATCGGGACAACCTGCTCCGGCTCACCGAACTCCGAGACGGTGTGGGGATTGACCGCGATCTGGGCTCAGCGAAAAGCGGCATCAAATACGACTTCGAGACTGTGCCTGCGGGAGCGGAGTTCGGCATTACCATCGTGGTAGAAAACGCCGACGAATGGGAGGTAGGGCTGTTGCTCTTGGCGCT
The DNA here is from genome assembly GCF_034432235.1 of Thermoflexus sp. Classification (NCBI taxonomy): domain Bacteria; kingdom Bacillati; phylum Chloroflexota; class Thermoflexia; order Thermoflexales; family Thermoflexaceae; genus Thermoflexus; species Thermoflexus sp. The sequence goes on from NZ_DAOUCJ010000067.1 coordinate 19,172, forward strand.
GGAAGCGATGCGAAAGGGCGAATTGCCTGTGGGCGGCAAGACCACCCGCGGTCCTGGCTGGGGGGAAATCGTCAACCTTAAAATCCAGAAGGTTGGCATGGAAAACTTCTTGGACTACCTCACGGGCACGGGACAGCCTGCCGAAATTTGGAATTCGGAGCTTTTGCAGAGACTCGCAACAGCCCTGCAGCAAGGAGGAAGCCATGCATAAGCGCCGCTGGAACGCCCTGAAGTTAGAACTTGTGATCGAGCCCCGCGCTCCGTTGCTCATCAAATCGGGGCTGGCTTCGCCGAACCCTTCTCTCCCTGATATGCAGTTCGTGCGCACGATGACACCCCGGGGCGAGACGGTCTTCATCCCCGGTTCTTCGCTCAAAGGGACGTTTCGGAGCTTTACGGAGAAGGTGCTGCGCACTGTAAATCCCAAGGGCGCCTGTGAACCCTTCCCCTCCAGTTCGGACTACTGCGGACGCCGGTTGGGAAGCGAAGAGAATCCGGCAACAGTTTATAAGCAGTCCTGCCGTGCCTGTAAAATCTACGGCAACACGCGCCTGCGAGGTCGGCTCTCCTTCACCGATGCCTTCCCTGACGGCGAAGTCAAGACCGAAACCCGCTACGGCGTGGCAATTTCACGGCTGACCAACGCGGTGGTACCCGGTGCGCTATATGAAACAGAAGTGCTGGTAGAGGGGCGCTTCCGCACCGCGCTTGTGCTGGAGAACTTTGAAGTCTGGCAGGTGGGGCTTCTGGCGCTGACCCTTCAGGCGATCAACGCTGGGCTCGTCAAGCTGGGCTTCGGCAAAAACCGCGGCTTCGGTGAGGTCTCGATGACCGTAGAACAAGCCGTTGTCGAGATGGCGAAAAAGCCGGGGCTCCCCCGAAACGCCATCTGGGGTGTTGGGGCTTTTGTGGAAGATGGGGAGCGCGGGGACTACGGGCTTCGGGCGGATGATCGACTGGAGGAGCTCCCCG
>NZ_DAOUCJ010000068.1 GCF_034432235.1 Thermoflexus sp.
GACCATCAAGGTATAGAGGAAGCGAAACTCCAGCACTGTGAGGCGGACGGCCTGTCCGTCCGGCAGGAAAACGGTGCGCGTTTGGGGGTCCAGGGTGAGGTCCTGGCCTGTAAGCGGCGGCAAGGTGTTTAAGGGAATACTCCGGGCCCGGCGCACCCAGGCCATTGCCTTAGCCGTCAGCAGCGGCGGGCGCATAGCGAGCAGCAGAACATCATCGGCGCCGGCCTCGTAAGCGCGCAAGATGGACAGTTCGTCCGCACAAAAGGTGAGCAAAATAAGAGGGATAACTGTCTCCAGCCGCAACCGGTGAATCAGGAGCAGGAGCTCTTCATCAAGGGGGAAGCGATCAGAATGGCGTCAGGGGCTGAAGAAACCCAAGAGGCCAGGGCCTCCATGGGGTTGAGCCGGTGGATCACGGTGAACCCGGCTTGCTGGAGAGCGGCCTTGAAGGGGGACCAGACGGCCTCCAGGCCGACCACCAGAAGGACAGGGTGAAGGATCTCTGCTTTGATCCCGACGATCCCCATGGTGTCCTCCCAGGCTTTCTCTATAGAGTTCATCGGAAATAGGCTGTAATTCAAGGCCTGGGGGAGAGAAGCGGTTATCTCTATCCCTTCTACTCCCCTACGCAGTGGCGACCCGTTGGGCGACCTTTGCCGACCGACAGGCCAGAAGCAGGTTGCACCAGCCGCACGCTGTCTCCATAATCAGGTCTTCAAAGGAAGGCCGATGATTCCGATACGGCTCCCGGACAATCCGGAAGATTTTCACTTTACCGATGCTATGTTCCACCCCAATCCGCTCTTGAGAGATGGCGCGATCTTGCGCTTTCTCCTCAGGGCTCAATCCGCCCTTGGGAGGTTTCTTCCTGGGACGGTGGACGATCACGCCTTCTGGCGCATATCCCTCAAATCCGGCGTCTTCCCACATAGGTGCGACTTAAGCCCAGAATCCGGCCACTGGGCTTATGAGTGATCACTACATTCTTTACCGTGTGCCGTTTCTTCCGCCCGCTGTAATAATCTCGCTGCCGCTGGCGATCTTTCGGCCGCTGAATCGGCCGTTCAGTTCTGTCCAGAATGAACTGCAATTCGGGACACGCCTCCAGAACCTGCTGAAGGGTGGCCGGCTGCCGGGCAGGAAGTTGGATTTCATACCCCAGCGCCGCATTGAGAATCGGGGTCAGCCAGTGAACCCAATAGTTGGCCTGAGGCTGCCCAAAGCCGAACAGAAAACCCAGCACCTCCTAGGTAGGGTACAGCCGGAAATACACAAGGATGAAGAACAGCTTGTCCTCCAGGGTACCCAAAACCGGTTTCCGGCCAGCGCCTCGGCGCCGCTGGCGCGGAGAATCCCGCCGGGCATCCGCTTCATCCAGTGCCTGTTCGTACGCTTGCTGGAAAGCAGGAAGTAACCCTCTAAAAGCCTCTGGGGTCGTCCCAGTGAGGCTTCGGAAAATCCGGGAGTAGGCAGAAACCCTGGCGTAGTTCAGCATCTTGTATCCCCCTGTGCAAAGAGTGTGGGGAACGTATACCACAGGTCTTATTTCCGATGAAGTCTTTTGTCTGATCCGCTTCCCCGGCGGGCTCCGCACTCAGGTAGCCGATGAGCCTTCCCTGGGCGTCCCGGACCTTATAGCGATAGGGGGCCGGCGTTCCGGGAGGGGGCGGGGCCATCCAGAAGGGCTCCTCCTGCGGATCGATCCAGCCGACCAGCCGGCCGGCCGAATCGATCACCCCGATGCGAGAAGGGAGGCGGGATAGATCCACCCGACCCTGAGGATCGACCCATTCCGGAGTGGGAGGCCTACGGGAAAACCGCCCTTCCTCGTAGACCAGGGTCCACCCTCCGAACCCCAGCAGGAGGAGTAACGGGGCCAGCGCCAGAACCCACCTCCGTGAGGCAAGCGAGTTTGTCCGTGTATCTGGGGATCGGTCCTGATCGATCCGATGGCGTCCCATTTCTGACCTCTGGAAATCGGATTGCCCGCGGGTTCCTCTCACTTCGCGCGTTTCAGATGGACAGCGATCTGCAAAAGAGTGGAAACCGGGTAGGGCGAATGCGGTCGGGAAGCGGTGATCATGATCGAGAGCCCCTCCTGGTTCCAGGATAGCATCTGAACTGCCCCATTATCTATGAAAGCTCCTTCGTATTTCCCTTCGACAACCACTTTCTCCAGCGGATAGCGCTCCGACAGGTGGATCGCGATCCGCAACCGACCGGCCAACGGAAGCGTTTTTCTCTGGTGCTCCGGGGGGATGTTGGCCGGACCCAAGCGATCCAGCGACAGGTAAACGGGAGCATCGTTCGGGTAGAGATGCTTCCGGTGCTGGGAGATCCGGTCACGTGTCTCTATTGTGTGTCCGAGGAGCGGTTGAACGGGATGTTGCGCAATCAGCGGGGTGCCTTAACTCGTAAGGCGCATGGCTTGGCGAAGCAAGCGGCGACATGGGATGCGTGGGTGACTGTCTGCTGGTTCGAGCACAACGGGATCCGCCCCCCACCCGGCCTTACAGGAGTGTGAGGAAGGATGGCCCGGTAGGCGATGCAATTGGCAGCGCACTTCGGCTATGGCGATAGCCTCGACCGACCACATTTGGGTTGGGAGGAATTTTTAGAAATTCTCTCATGTTTTCTCTCGATCATCGTCCATCCATCTGCTTCATTGTAGCATTCCAATCACTGGTTGTTCAACGCAGCAAGAAAAAACAGAGGACAATGAGGGCTTATCCGGCCTGCCGCCAAGCTACCGAATTTTTGAACAATCATTTCATAATTTGAAAACTGTCCAGTATATGATCCAGGATCTGCCGGCATTTGGCAATGAACGTGTCTGTGACCTTCGCATCGGCTCCAGAGGGCGGCGTACAACCTAACCACAAGGTATACCAATATTCGGACCCCGAAATGTAAACATTGAAGCTGGGGGGCCCTGCTGCTTCACTCCCCTCCCATGAAATGATCCAGGCCGGTTTGCCAGCCACCATAATTGGGGTAGCCCCCGTCAGATCGGGCTTGCCCTTACCGACAGGATCGACGGCGAAATCCAGTTTCATCAAGCCGTTTGGGAGAGTTAGGGGACCGACTTGCCCGATCACCGTCGGGTCGCTAAAGAACATCAGGCGATCTGGCGTTGCGCTTTCTTCGTCCCGAATCCAGGTCGCAGGCACTTCGAAGGAATATCCATATTCATCGTCGCTAACCCGTTGCCACGCCTCGACGGGTTCTTGGGTTGGGGATGGCACCATAGAGGCAGGAGTGGGACCTGAAGTGGAGGATGCGAGGGGCCATGTTGGTAACGGCAAGGCCGTTTCAGGAGTAGGCGCAGGCGACGAGATGCCAGGAGCAGCGCATCCTGCCAATCCAAAGAGAAGAAGCAGAAAAATTAGTTTCAGCCTCATTATTGACCCCCTGGGGAGGAGATAACAAAACTATTCAGAATGCGGCTCAGGATCTGGTCGTAGGCTGTCTTGAAACGAGCTGCTGCCTCCTGGTTGGTGCCAGTGGGGGGAGCATATGCCACCCACAGATAGTAGATCATCCGGTCAGCCAGGATGATGACCGAGGTGCCCTCCACAAAAGGCCCATCACCATCATCAATTTTTTCCCGCACAATCAGGGCTGGCTGGCCGCTCACTGTTGTCCAGGTGCCAGGAGGCAAGAGGGGGAGAAGTTCTTCACTCGTAGCCATGCCTCGCTTATCTATGGCAGGATCCCGTACCTCTGGCTCTGGCAGCCAATGACCTACTGGATCAGCTGCGAAATCCATCTTGATCAGGCCCTGGGGCAAAGCGGCTGGGGACAGCTCCTTAGTAACAACAGTAGGATCACTGTAAAAGACCCAGCGGTCAGGCGTGACCCCCATCTCTTTATGCCAGGCAGCAGGCACCTGGAAACTGTATCCATAGTAACCATCGGCAATAGTAATCCATTTGCTCTGCTCAGCCGAGGGTAATTCCTGAGCTTGGACCTGGGGGTATAGGTGGGGGATACCTCCAAGCAAAATCGAGACGCAAAGCACTATAAGCCTCGTCTGTAACATCACTTTAAATTTGAACATGATACACCTCCCCAGCCTAATTCATCATCTTGAATTTATATGATTTAGAAATCCCTAACAAACATGATTGCATCATAGGCCACCATTTGTCCATCACTTGTCTGATTCGTCAGTCGGACGTAAGTGCCACTTGTACTGAGGTTCCACATTCCTAACCAGACCCAGTCGTTGTTATAACCGTTCTGATTGACGGAAATGGTGGCGATCAGAGTGTTATTGGAGTAGATCTGATAGCGGGCATTCCCGGTAAGAGTTATACCGCTGTGGTTGGGAGCAAACACGTAAACATGATAGTTCCCCGAAATCGGCAAAGAAGGCACCCAGGTGCCAATGCGAGTCGGATTACCGGTGGTGCCGTTGCAGTACTGGTAGTAGGTCACTGACTTACCTAGACCATCCCGGTGGAAACCGTTCGTGGTATTGCTCCAGCAAGGAGCAGTTCCTGTCAGAGAGAAGCCACCATCTGTGTTGTCCACTAATCGCATCTCGGTGTTGAAACTATAGTTGTTGTACGGGCCACACGTCTGACCGGCACCACAGAACTGGGTATAGCCGTCAATAGGAGTTGGATCCACACCACCGCCAGAAGTCGTGTTGTAATATACCTGGAAGTGTAAATGGTGGCCTGTAGAATTACCGGTTGAATCCATATAACCAATGGGGGAACCCTCCCGCATCTTGTGGTTGGCGGCGGGAAACCAGTATAGCAGGTGGGCATAGCGGCTGTAGTAGTTGTCTGGGTGACGAATGATTACCCTGTACCCCCAGCCGCCTTCAGGTCCAGAGGCAGTGACTGTGCCGCGTCCGGAAGCATAAGTGACATCACCGTAAGTGGACTCGTTCCTATTAACGAAGTCAAGCCCATAGCCAGGGGTAGGTGTCCCATAGCAACTGGTGTGATAACCACACGAGACATTGTAGGAACCAATGAATGGCAGTTCGGTCACCATCCCAACTGCTATGACTGTGTGCGTTGCTGTGGCCAGAAGCACAAATCCTACACCTAGGATTAGTAAACACTTTACTATTTTCATATCTGACCTCCTTAACCTATTTTCGACGCTACGTTGACTCCAGAGAGGAGTCGTTCTGAATCCAATCAGAAAGAGCATGGCGGGCCTTGTCCAGCCCGGAGTGTTCATGTTTTTGACATGCAGATGTTCCTGTTTTTGACAGCGGACGGGTCTCCGGCAGGGCTTTCCAGTTTTCATGGCTTTGGGCAGATGAGCAGGTTAGACCCTGCTCCGGCCAAGCATGGAAGACTCGGAATCCGCCCGCTATTCGCCCGCAACCCGGGGCCCTTAATCCAAATAACGAATAAAACCATACTAAAACATATCACAACAGTTTCGAGAGGACCAAGAAGCCAAAGCTTCATAATATGAACCTCTTATCAAACTATAGACTCTACATCGTCGATCCTTGGGCGCATGGCAAACTTTTGACCGTTTTCCTACCGCTTCGCCAAAGGGCGATAGGAAAGCGGTAGGAAATAGCGAGGAAATAAGGGAAGAAGAGAAGCAGGGTCGTGTCTGGCGCACCACAACTACGCCCTGAGAGGAAGCCTCTGATCCAACAGGCACCGCAGTTGCTTCCGCTCCTGAAAGGGGGCCATGGGTCATACCGAAGATGCCGACTGGGACGGGCCGGCCCAGGCTCCGCAGGGCGATCCATCCGGCCAGGGCGCCTGTGGTGCGGCGAAGGAAATCGCGTCTCCCCCAATCCACGCCCAGCACCGGCCCGCTGTGCCGGGCCACGGCCTGGGCCACCCGCAGGGCTCGCGCCGGGCCCAGAACCTGCACCAGGCGCCAGCGCATCGCCAGCCCCGTGAAGACCCGCACGCGCTCCCCTTCGATCTCGAGGCGCATCGGCGCTTAGCGCCAGCCGGGGCGGGCGCGGTCCAGCCGGGCCTGGATCTCAGGATCGTGCAAACTCCGTGCTCCCAGCTGCCCAGCGCAGCGGGCTTTCACCTCCCGGGCTACGGTGCGCGCCACCGC
>NZ_DAOUCJ010000069.1 GCF_034432235.1 Thermoflexus sp.
TGGTCCCCATCGATGAGGGATCGGTCTGTCCCGATCGTGGGGGGACAGGGGCCGGTGGCCCGGATAGGTTGGAGCCAGCGGGGGATGGAGCCGGTGGAAGGGGCAAACCTTCCGGCGATCCTCCCTTTCCTTTGAGAATCGATTTCGATTCTGTCCCGCCGGCGCGGGCCGGTGTCCCCTTCAGAGGACTTCCCCGGTGGCCTCGTGGTAGGCCAGCACCGGGAGGTCCAGGTGTCCCGCCAGTCCCCCGTGGGGCGGGCCAGGGGTCTTCGCAAGCAGGATGCCCGGGGCTTTTTCCCCATCTTCCGGAGGGCAGCATAGAGGCCGGGCCTGTTGCCGCCGGGCAGGCGGAAGGCGAGAAGCAGAGTCTGGATCTCACCCCCATTGATTTGGAGGAGGGCGGCTGGCGAGGGAGGCAGAGGCGCGATCGCTTCGCATCCAATCGCGCGCAGCGCCTGGCAGAGGGCCGTCTGTCGGAGCGGGCAGGGCTCCACGATCCCGACGATCCCCATGGGTCCTCCCCGGCTTTCTCCATAAAGAAATACCCGGCCTCTCGCGCCCGGGTTGGGGTCTGGCGATTCTGGATTTTCCACGGGGATCGTGATGCCATCGTGACAGAACACGCCCGAGAATGTTAGAACTCCCGACAGATTGGGCGAACGGCGGCATGTCCCGACGAAGGGAGGCGGCGGATGATTCCGATGGCTTTCGATGAGGCCGGTATACCGGTCTTCGCCCGCCCATCGTGGTGCATCCGCCTCTTCGGCGGCCTGGAAGTGGAGGGCCAGGGCCGTTCGCTGCCGGCCCTGGCGCGACAGCCCCGGACAGGGGCGCTGCTGGCCTTCCTGGCCCTACATCCCTTTCGGGCTTTCTCGCGGATGGCCCTGGCGGAGATCTTGTGGCCGGACCTGGACCCGGTGTCCGGGATGGGGGCGCTGCGGGCCGCGCTCTATCGCCTTCGACGGGGGTTCCGGGGCCTCCGGTTCCCGCTTCGGGTCGACCGCGCCCGTCTCGCTTTCGCTCCTTCGACCCCATGGTGGACGGACGTCCAGGCCTTCATGCTGCTTCTGGAGCGGGCGCGGAAGGCGCCTCCCTGCAGGCCCGGGTGATCCTGGAGGCGGCGGTTGCCCTCTACACCGGGGATCTGCTTCCGGAAGGGGAGGCGCCCTGGGTGGTGGGCTGGCGGGAGCGGTTGCGCGGGCGGTTCCTGGAAGCCTTCGATCGCCTGTGGCGCCTTGCGGAGGGGATGGGGGATCTCCGCGATGCGGAGCGGTGGGCGGAGTGTTTATTCGATGAAGAGCCTACTTGCGGGAAGGCGGCCCGCTTCCTGATCCGTCGGGCGGAGGGCCGTCGCGATCTCGAGGCCGCGCGTCGCTATGCGGCTCGCTATCGCCAGGCATGCCGGGCCGCCGGGCTCGCCCCGGATCCGGGGGTGACCCCGGAGGCCTGGCGCGGGATCCGCGCCTCAACCCCGCTGGGCCGTCTGCTTCAGGCCCTGGGCGAGCTGGCCCGGGAGGTTCCCGCCTTTCCCGTGGAGGATCTTCGTCAGATCCTTTTGAGGGGGGCGGTTCAGGCCGCCGAGGCGGCCCTCGTCCGTGGGGCGTATCCGGAGGCGGCGCCTTGGGCGATGGCCGCGCTCCAGCTGCTCACCCCGCAGACGCCGGCGGAGTGGGCCTGGCGGGCGCGGTGTGCCGTGGATGCCGTTGCGGATTTTGAAGGGGATCGGGACCGTCAGGCGGCCAATTTGCGGGCGATGCTTCGCCTGGCCCGCCGGATGGGGGATCCGGCCCGGCGGGCCAGGCTGGAGCTCCAGCGGGGTCGTCCGGCGGCGGCGGAGCGTCTCCTGGCGGCCGCCGAGGCGGTTCTCGCCGTGGATCCCCGGCATCAGGCCATGTTGCGGCGGTTGCGGGGGCTGACGGCGCTGCGCCGGGGCTGGTTCCCGGCCGCCCGCGATCATCTGGAGGCGGCCCTCGCGCTCCTTCCGGAGGATGCGCCGGTTGTCCATCGGGCGGCCATCCTGAACGGCCTGGCGGTGGCGTGGCGCACCTTCTGGGAGGAGACCCCCTTCCTGCGACCGCCGGCTTTTGACGAGCGGAAGCGGTCGGGCGCCGGCTTCATGCTCCCAGCAGTAGCTGTCGCAGAACCGGCTCGCTCTGAGGGGTCGTGACAGCCAGGATCTCGTCCTCTGCCCGGAGAATGGTTTCCCCGGAAGGGATGAATGTTTGATCCCCCCGCACGACCATCACCACGAGCGCATCCGCAGGGATCCCCAGCTCCCGCAGCGCCCGTCCATCGGCTGGAGCGCCGGGGGCGACTTTGCCCTCGACCAGCTGGATCCCGCCCCGGCGCAGGGCCAGCAAATGCACCAGGGAGCGCAGGGGAAGGGCCCGCTCGATCTGCGCCTGGATGATCTCGGTGGTGGAAACCGTCACATCGATCCCCAGGCGGGCGAAGATCTCCGCGTTGCGCGGATTGTTGATGCGGGCGATGGTCCGGGGGACGTTGAATTTGCGTTTGGCGAGCAGGCAGACGACGAGGTTATCCTCATCGTCCCCGGTGACCGCGATCACGGCATCGGCCCGGTTCATCCCCACCTGGGCGAAGGTGCTGGAATCACATCCGTCGCCCACCCACACATGATCGGCCCCCAGTTCATCGATGAGAAAAGCCGCGCGACGGGGATTCTTTTCGATCAGCAGGACCTCATAGCCTTCGGCCAGCAGGGACTTGCTCAGGTAATAACCGACCTTTCCACCGCCGACGATGATCAGATACATCGATCATTCCTCCAGGCACTTTCGGATGGCCTCGACGGCCAGCGCGGTCGGAGAGACCGTTTTCAGGCCCAGCTCCTGGAAGATCTCGGCCCGGAGCGGATCGTTGAGCCGGGTGATCACCCGGGGGACGCCGAAGATCTCCCGGGCGACCTCCGCCGCCATGATGTTGGTGTTATCGTAGCCCGTGACGGCGATGAAGGCATCTGCCCTTTCAATGCCGGCCCGACGCAGCACCTCAGCGTCGATCCCCATTCCCACCACGGTCTCCCCGGGGAAATCCGGCCCCAGCGCTTCCAGAGCCTGCCGCTCTCGATCGATGACAATGACTTCATGACCATCCTGGGCAAACCGCCGGGCGAGATAGGCGCCCAGCCGACCGCAACCTAAGATCACGATGCGCATAGGTCCTCTCCATCCCCTCGATCCAGCGTCTGGGATCTCCATTTTGCACAGCTCCGACGAGGTGGGGGAAAAGCGATCCCTTATCCTTGTTCCATCATCTCCACCAGAACGCCCTGCTTCTGGATCCACGCAAGGCCCTCCTCCACGCGATCGGAGGGTCCTTCCAGATCGACCACCAGCCAGGCCTCGGTGGCCTCCACGTGGGCGCGGCGGATATTGACCATCAATCCGAACCGCTGGATCAGCCGGTAGAGCAGGGGCTCATCGATGAGCGAAGGCGGGTAAATCAATTTCACCCGCCGCTGGATCGTCTGATCCATTGCCGCCTCCTCTGGTCGGGGCAGGTGGATCTGCTCATTCGACAATCGGAGCCTTTGCGACGATCACCTCGCAAGAGGCCCGCCGCATCACTTCATGCACGGTCCGGCCCAGGCCGTCGCTGGATGCCCGCCGTTTGAGCCCAATGCCCATGATAATCTGGTCCGCCCCGACCTGGCGGGCCACGCTGAGGATACCTTCCGGCGCCGAGCGGTGCCGCACCAGGCGGATCTCCGGTTTCAGCCCGTGCTGCATGGCGATGAAGCGGGCTGTCTCCAGGGCCCGCTGTCCGCGCTCCTCCAGCTCCGGCAACGGCGTATCCAGGGGAACCGTATAGGGGATCTCCAGGACATGCACCAGGACCAGACGGGCATGCTGACGCTCACCCAGCCGGCAGGCCAGCTCCACCGCGCGCTCCGAGTAGATGCCTTCAACGATCGGCACCACGATACAGCGGGCGGCTTCCACCGAGTAGATCGCGCGGGCCACCTCCATCGGCATCGGGCGAGGCACCCGGAGCATCCACATCAGGGTGGAGATCAATACGATCAGGAAGAAAAGCGCCAGGAAAATACCCAACGGATGTCCGCTCATCCCCGTTCCCCTCGACCGTTCACTTCCGATAGCGATGGATCTCCAGCCAGCTCTGCCAGCGATGGGCTCCCAGGGCTGCCATCAGCACCCCCACGATCACAGGCAAAAACAGGCTCGAAACCGCCAGGCCCTGGGCCAGCACCAGCCAGAGACTGCGCCCGATGATCACCAACCCCAGGGCGATCATCAGTGTCGCCAGAACTAAGCGGAAAGCCCCCATGGGTCTATCCCCTTACGCCTCCTGTTGCGATCGTCGTCGGCGCTCCAGCTCGATACGGAAACGTTCCAGCAGATCCCATTCCCCTGTCTCCTCCAGGATGCGAAGCTGCTGCGCGTCCCAATCTCGATCCAGATTCCCCCACACGGGCTTCCCGGTTCGCCTTCGATACCACGCATAATACAGCACCCACAGCGCCACCCAGGCGGGCCCGGCCACCCGCGCGATATCGTGGGTCCACAGCACCACCAGCACCATCAACCCGGTCCCGATCACCCCCAGGATCCCCAGAACGGGGATCTCCGCCTCTCCCCAGCGGATGTTCAGCGGCACCCGATAGGGCCGGGGCACATGCGGCTCCTTCACCCGCAGCGCCAGCAGGGCGATCGTGCTCAGGAAGTAAGCCAGCATCGCCCCAAAGGCATACATATTGGCCATCGTCTCCAGTGCCCGCCGCCCGCTCAAAAACGCGAACACCGCCTCGGCCGCCGCTACCCCCGAAAAGAACAGGATCGAACGCACCGGCGTGTGGAAGCGAGGATGAACCCAGGACAGTCCTTCCCCGATCAGCCCCAGCTCCGCCATACTGTAGGCCAGCCGGCTGGCTCCCATCACCCCTGTGTTCGCCGAAATCAGCACAATCGTCGCCGCCAGCACCGCCGCCGCTGGCCCCGCCAGAAACCCCACCAGCGGCAGCTGGATTGCCAGCCGCGCCACCGGATCCCCTTCCCGCGCTGCGATCTCCTGCCATGGCAGGATCCCCAGCGATACTGTCGGGAAGGACATCGCAAACAGCAGCACAATGACGATGAGGGCCAGGGAGGTGCGGGGGATCACCGTCGCCGGCCGGATGGTCTCCTGCGCTGCCTGGGATACCGATTCCAGCCCCACATAGGAGATCACCGCAATGGAGACCCCGTACAGCAGCTGATGGAGGGAAGGGAACTGAGTCTGCCACTGGTGAAGGAACAGCTCCGGCCGCCAGGCGAAGGCGAAGCCGATCAAAATGATGCTGCTCTCCATCACCAGATCTAATGCCCCCAGCACCTCGTTGAACAGCGAGGATTCCCGAATCCCCTTGATATTGAGGAGGGCCAGCAGCAGGATCAGGACCAGTGTCTCCCCCAGCCAGATGAGGTTCACCTCATGAAACGGCCCCAGGTTTGTCTGGAACTCCCGGAACTGGGGGAAGAAGAAGTTGATGTAGCCGGCGGAGGCCATCGCGAACAACGCTACATCCACCGTGTAGTCCAGCATCAGGGCGGCCCCGGCCACCAAACCCCAGAAATCTCCCAGCCCACGCAAGGTGAAGTAGTGCCCTCCACCTGCCACAGGATAGGCCGCGGCCATCTCGGTGTAGGCCAGGCCGACCATGATGTAAACGATCCCCGCGATGAGGAAAGCCAGCGGGGTGGCTCCCTGGGCCGCCGCCATCACCAGACCGAGGGCCACATACACATCGGCCCCCACGTCCGCATAGCCCCAGGTGAAAGACCCCCAGACCGTCACCTCCCGCCGCAGCCCTACATGCTCCCGATGGATCCTCTGCTCCGCGACCATGGGCGGATGCTCCTTGCGCTCTCAATGGATACCCCCGGATCCGAAGCCGGGCCGAGCGGCTTTCGACATCCAGGATGCCTCCAACGGCCCCCGATTTTAATCGGGAAAGCGGAAGGCTGTCAAAAAGCGACCGGGGGATGGGGATCCTGATCCTTCTGGAAACCTAAGACTCCATAAACCCGCTATCATTCATTAGGGGCAGGATTTTGAGGCGGTTCCTCCTTCTGTTCGGGAGGCTTCTTCGAGGGGCGCGCTCATCGGGCGTGGGCCGCAGGGCCCACCGGGTGGAGACGCCGTGGCTTCCGATATTCCACAGCGGGGTTGGGACCCCATGCTCGCGCGATTGTTCAGCGGTGCGCTGATCGGATTGAACGGGGAGCTGGTGACGGTGGAGGTGGATGTCAGCCGGGGGCAGCCCGGCTTCACGATCGTCGGGCTACCTGACGCCGCGGTCCAGGAAGCGCGGGAACGGGTGCGCTCGGCGATCCGCTACGCCGGGCTCTCCTTTCCCCTCGCCCGCATCGTGGTCAATCTGGCCCCGGCGGACCTGCGGAAAGAGGGGCCTATTTATGATCTCCCGATCGCCCTGGGTGTGCTGATCGCTTCGGAGCAGCTTCCCTTTCATGCGCTGGAGGATGCGCTGGTGGTCGGGGAGCTGGGGCTGGACGGGACCGTGCGCCATGTGCCGGGGGCGCTGGTGATGGCCGCGCTGGCCCGGGATCGGGGCGCCCGGCGCCTCTTCGTTCCTGCGGCCGATGCGCCGGAGGCCGCCCTGGTGCCCGACCTCCAGATCTATCCGGTGACCAATTTGCAGGACCTCATCGCCCATCTCCTCGGGCAGAAGCCGATCCCCCCTCAGCCCCCCACGCCGCTGGACCGCTGGGTGGACCCGCCGCCGGCGGTGGATTTCGCCGAGATCAAAGGCCAGGAGCATGCCAAGCGGGCACTGGAGATCGCCGCGGCGGGCAACCATAATCTCCTGATGGTCGGCCCCCCGGGCACCGGAAAGACGCTGCTGGCCCGCGCGCTCCCCGGCATCCTCCCCCGCCTTTCGCTGGAGGAAGCGCTGGAGGTGACCCGGATTTACAGCGTGGCGGATCTGCTCTCCCCAGAGGCTCCGCTGATCCGCCAGCGGCCGTTCCGGGCTCCCCACCACACCATCAGCCACGCCGGTCTGGTCGGCGGCGGGCGTTTCCCGCGCCCGGGAGAGGTCTCCCTGGCCCATCGGGGCGTCTTATTCCTGGACGAATTGCCGGAGTTCGACCTGCGGGCGCTGGAGGTGCTGCGCCAGCCCCTGGAGGACAAGCGCGTAGTGATCAGCCGGGCCGCCGGGACCCTGGAGTTCCCCGCCGCTTTCATGCTGGTCGCCGCGATGAACCCATGCCCGTGCGGTTATTACGGGGATCCGCTGAAACCGTGCACCTGCTCCCCCTCCATGGTCGCTCGCTACCAGAAGCGCTTGAGCGGCCCCCTGCTGGATCGCATCGACATTCAAATCGAGGTGCCCCGCGTGGAGTTCGAGAAGCTCTCCGATGACCGGCGGGGGGAGCCCTCCGCCCAGATCCGGGAGCGGGTGGAACGCGCCCGGGCGATCCAGCAGGCGCGTTTCCACGGAACCGGGATCCTCTGCAACGCGGAGATGGGGCCCGGCCATATCCGGGCCTACTGTCGGATGGAGCCTCAGGCCCAGGCGCTGCTGAAAACGGCGATGCAGCAGCTCCATCTCTCCGCCCGCGCTTACCATCGCGTCTTGAAGGTCGCCCGCACGATCGCGGACCTGGAGGGCTCGGACCTGCTGCGCGCCCATCACCTGGCGGAAGCCCTCCAGTATCGATCCCGCTGGCCCATGGGCGGGTCTTATCCGTAAGCCCAGCGCCTGGGCATCGCCACAGCGATTCTGGGGCTTCGCATTGCCGGATCCGGCGAGGGAGGAGGCTCTCCCAGCGTCCTTCCTCCCTGTGCTCCGTGCCTCCGTGTGAAAACCCTTTCCGGCAGAGGATCCCGCGGCCATCGCGCCGGGCCGGAAACCGGCGCAGTTGCGGGAAGCCCGGTGGGCGCTTTATCTTCCAGAGTCAGCAAGCGCTCGGTGTGATCGCTCCGGAGCTCATTCGGAGCAAGGAACCGGTGGCGTTGCCGGGGTATCCGGATTTCTGGGGGAAACTCCGAAAGGCCCATCGGGAGCGTCGGACCCGTCTGGGGCTGGCGCTTCCCATCCGCGTGGATCGCATGCCCGCGCCGATGCTGCGGGTGGATGATCCGGTCTTCCCCTTCGGCCGGATCATGGTGGATACGGTGGGCGATGAGGTTTGCGCCTATGCCATCCCGGTGATGTCGTTCCTGGCCGAGGGGGCCGCGGGCATGGTGGCCATGGAGCGCCTCATCCGCTATCTGCCGGACGGCCTCCCGATCTTGCTGGATCTGCGGTGGCGGGATCCCGGATCCGCGGAACGCTGCGCACGGGCCGCTTTCGAGGTGTGGGGCGCGGACGGGGTGACGGTGGCGCCGGAGTTCCCGGCGGAGGCTGCCCACGCCTTCACCGCTTATCGAGGCGGGGCCATCTTCTGGTGGGTCGGTGAAGCGGGAGAGCTGCCCCAGGCCCGGCGCCACGCTCGGGACGCATGGGCGCGGGGGATCCCGGCCGGCCTGGCCCTCAGCGTCCTTATGGAGATCCCGGCTCATGAGCTCGAAGGCCTTCCCTGGATCGCGCTGGATGTCCCGCATCCGTCCGCGCTCTCCACGATGGCCTCCGCGCCGCCCCCGGCGGTGGTTTTCGTGGGGGAGCCGATCCTCTATGCCTCCCGGCGTATGGATTTCCAGGAAGCGGCGCGGGAGGCGGCGAAGCAGTGGCGGCAGGAAGTCGCCGCTCATTTCCCAGTGGATGAACCCTCCAGCCGTGTCTGCGGGTAGATCAGGAATCATTCGGAGGAGCCCGAGATGCCTCCATCCCCCTCCTCGGAATCCATCTCTGCGATCAAGCGGGCGTTGCGGGCCCGGTGGTTGGCGGAGCGGATGGCCCTTCCCCCGGAGGTGGTCGCCGCGGTCAGCGAGGCGATCCGGCGCTATATCGAAGCATGGCCCCCTTTCCACACGGCCCGCACGGTGCTCGCCTATATGGCGTTTCGGAACGAAATCGATCTGACGCCTCTCCTGGAGTCCCACCCGGAGAAGCGCTGGGCGTTGCCCCGCATCGCTGCCCCCGGGGAACTGGCCCTTCATCTTTATCATCCCGGCGCGCTCCAACGGCACCCCTATGGCATGCTGGAGCCTGCGCCGGAGTGCCCGATGGTGGATCCGGAGGAGATCGAGGTGGCTTTCATCCCCGGCGTGGCTTTCGACCGCCATGGGTTCCGGCTGGGTTATGGGGGAGGGTATTTCGATCGCCTGCTGCCCCACCTGAAAGGGCGGACGGTGGGGGTCACCTACGCCCGTTTCCTGATCGATGCCCTCCCTCACACCCCGGAGGATGGGCGGGTGCAATGGATCCTCACAGAAGCCGGCTGGCTCCAGGCCCAGGCCCCTGAGTAAACTGAAGGAGCATCCCGCATGTCGCTCCCTGAAACCCTCCTGGGCATCGGGATCGGCATGGGGTTGAGCGGGCTGAGCGCCCTGATCCCCGGGCTCCATCCTTACAACCTGGTCGCCGCTATGATCTTCGGTCTCCCGCGGAACGGATGGCCTTTCCCCGAAGACCTCGGATGGGGGCTGGGGATCGGCGTCGCCGTGGGATACGCCTTCTTCCACCTGGCCCCGGCCGTGTTCTATCAGACTCCCGATGAAGGGGCGGCCGGATTGCTCCTGCCAGCCCAGAAGGCGCTCCGGGAAGGCTGGGGGCTGGAAGCCGTCTGGTGGTCTGGATGGGGCGCGTGGGGCGCCTTGCTTCTGATGTGCCTTTCCGCTCCCCTCTGGCCGCGCGGATGGGCCGTGTTGCGGGCGGTGTTGACGCCGCATATGGGCTGGCTCCTGCTGGCCATTACCGCCTTTATGCTGCTCTCCGAATGGCCCTGGGGCTATGAGCGATTGCCCACGCCCGGCCAGCGCCTGCGAGCGGTCTGGCTGCGCCTCGGGTCGGGCCTGCTCACGTTCCTCCTCTCGGGATTGCTGGGCGTTCTCCTCCTCTCCCGGAATCCGCTCACCGGTCCCTTGGCCCACCAGCCCCTCGTCCCCGCCTTCCTAGGCCTGTTCGCCATCCCCGGGCTTGTGCAGGGGCTGATCGGATCCCGGCCTCCCCAGGCAGCGGCTGGGGAGAAGCCCCTGTTGCCGGGAGTCTGGATCCGCGGGCTGGGCGCCGGGTTGCTGGGCGGGGCGTTTGCGGTCATCTTCCCGGGCGTGACCGCCGGGATCGGTGGACTGCTGGCCGGCCACGCCACCGCCCAGCGGGATGAGCGGGCCTTCCTGGTCTCTCAGGGCGCCGCCCGCGCCTTTTACATCATCGGGAGCTTCTGGTTGCTCCTCCTGCCGGATGCGCCCACCCTGCGAGGCGGGCTCAGCGCGATGCTGGCTCCCTGGGTAGGGCCCGCCACTCCGGCGCGGTATGCGACCGTGGTTGGGGCTACGGGACTTGCCGGGGCGCTCGCTTTCGGGCTGCTGAGGCCTCTGGCCCGGGGGATGGAGAAGTGGTCAGCGCATCCATCCTGGCGTTGGGCTTACGCAGGAGCGTTGGGATTCATCCTGCTGAGCACAGGCGCTCTGGGGGGATTCCCGGGGGTCTGCGTCCTCGCGGCCGCTGCCGGCATCGGGTGGCTGCCGGGGCTCACCGGGAGCCGTCGCCTGAACACCCTGGGAGTGGTCCTGATCCCCCTGTTGCTCCGGAGGTTCGGGCTGGAAGGAATGATCGGACAGGCGCTGGGCCTCTATTGATGCGCCCATCCGCACAAAATGAAGGTCCTTCCAGAGGTTGAGAGCCGGGTCGACTCCCAAAGCCCACGAGAGGAAACCCGCTGTGGCCTCCCGGGATAAGGCATCAAACATCCCTTTACAGGCCCTCGGGGCCTGCTCGGGCCACTGCGGTGGTCGCAGGAAGGCCGGCGCAGAGGAACCTCAAGCGGCTTCGGAACGGATGCGGTACCGGCAGGCTGGATCGCCGTGGACGATGCATGAAACCCGTTCGGCCGGCGCTCCGAACAGCTCCTCCATCAGCGCGGCATCCAGCGCGCAGAGCTCCTCTCGCTCCCGGGCGACCTCCAGATAGGGACAGTTCCGGATCTCCACCCAGATTGGCCTGTCCCCCGATGCCTCCAGTCGGGCCAGATAGCCCTTCTCATTCAGGAAAGCGATGGCGGCAGAGAGCCGGTCCCGGCCGATCCTGCCATGAAGATGGGCTTCCTGGCTCATGCGGCAGGCGACCTGTCGGATTTTGTCCGGGGACATGGTGAGGGGGAGAAGGTGGCGGACCAGCCCTTCGTAGTTTCGGGGGAACAGGCGGTTTGCCGCCTCGGTGAGGGTGAAAACAATACGTGGACGACCGCGCCCGTTACGGAGCGTGCGAACCTCGCGGATCAGGCCATCTGCTCGAAGCGCCCGGAGGTGATGTCGGATGGTCACCGCCCGGAGATCGAGTTGGGTGGCGAGTTCGATGGCCGTGGCTTCCCCTTTCTCGCGCAAAATCTGCAGAATGCGAGTCCGCGTGTCCGACATGGGCCGCCTCCTGAGGGGCAGGAAGGCTGATGCCTGCCCGGGATCTGCGCATCGCCGACCACCCTGCCACCCTTTCCATGGAAAAGCATAACGGAAAGCGAGGCGAGAGGTCAATGGACGGGGCGTTGCGGTTTAGAGGTTCGGACAGCAGGGAAGATCGGCGGTCAGCGTCTCAGTGGCCTGGGGGGGCTGCAGTGCTCCTCCCGCTCCGGAACCCGCTCCCGGTGGATTTCGCGCGAGGGTTGCTTGAACGGTCCTCGTATCTGGGCCCCATCGTACAGCTGGCCGTCCGGCAGGAGGCCGCCAGGCCCGACATGGCTCTCATGGCCCTTCGATGAGGACTCGATGGGGATCCACGCGGTTGTTCAGGGGAGCGATCTCAACGTCTTCGTGGATCAGGCCAGCCCAGAAGTAGAGGGGGTTGCGCGGCGGCACATAGGTGATCCGGATGCAGCCGGTCACGAGGGCCGTCCGGCCCGCCGGCAGGTAATAATACGGCCGTCCATCGATGATCCGCACCTCGAGATCCTCCGGGCGGCCCACCGCCCAGCGGAAGGGGTAGTTCCGCAGGGAGGTGTCGAAGTCGATGCCCACCCGCCAGGCCCCGGATTCCTCCGCCCAACCCTCGGGGCGGCCCGGCCGTGGCGCGTTAAAGGTCTGATCCAGATCATAACACGTCCCGGGGGGCGGCCCGCTGGTCCGGATCGGGACCGAGCCGTAGTTGTGCACGGTCAACGTGAAATAGAGAAAGCCGCCCAGGTTAACGGGGATGTAGTCGCCGGTTCCGGAGGAGATGTCGGAACGGAATTCCACTCGTCCGTTGAGGATCTCCGCCCGCGGCACGCCGCCCTCACGGATGGTCAGGGTCCCGGTCGCCACATCCCGGAGTCCCAGGGCGTCCTCGGCCACCGCGTAGACCGTGTAGGTCCCGTCAGGCGGCGGCTCCTGGCCCCGATCGACGCCGGCGTCGTAATCGAACACATGGCATCCGGCTTCGCCGGGCTTGCGCAGCTGCACTTCCTTGCGGGGAACCGGATAGCGGACGCCATCGGTGCCTTCCAGGTAGACGGTCAGCTGCGCCGGCCGGTTGACGCAGACGTTGATCGTGGCCCGGTCGCTCAAACCGTCCCGGTTGGGCGTGATCTCGGGGGGCGAGACGCTGAACCCGGTGATCTGGAGGGGCTGAGGGTTTGATCCGCGGATGGTGAGGGTGCCGGTGATGCGGGCCGTTTCCGCCGCATCCCGCGCTTCCACCACCCAGGTGTAGCGGCCATCGGGGAGCAGCTGGTTCTCCACCACGCCGTTGAACAGCACCTCATACTCCCCCTGGGGTCGGCGTTGTTCCTTCCGGAAATAGTGGGGCGCGCCATCCGCCCCGAGGAAATAAATCGAGACGGTGGCGTTGCGGCTCAAGGCGTAGCGGATCACGACCACATCGTTATGGCCATCGGCGTCCGGCGTCAGCAGATCCGGCGTCACCGAGGCCGCGCGCAGCAGCGGCGCGGGCTGGCAGGCGATCAGGAGGGCGAGGGCCAGCCCGGCGCCTATCCAGAACCGAAATCCCGGAGCGAAGATTCGGAGCATTCGGATTCCATCCTGAGCGCTCTGCATACAGGCTTCACCCGAACGGACTATGATTCCCGTTCATGGCCCCGGAAGACCAGGCGAAGGGGGGTTCCAGTGAAGGGATACCGGGCGCGGATCCGATTCTCCAGATAGCGCTCATACGAGAAGTGAACCAGGTCCGCGTCGTTGACGAAGAACACGATCGTCGGCGGATCGGTGCGGGCCTGAGTGACGTAATAGATCTTCAGCGGCCGGCCTTTTCGAGAGGGTGGGGGCTGTTCCTCCAACGCCTCGCGGATGAGCCGGTTCAGCTCGGAGGTGCTCAGGCGCATGTGCCGCTCCTGATACACCTGGAGGGCCAGGGGGAGCAATCCCGGAACCCCATAGCCGGTTTTCGCGGACACAAAGCGGATCGGCGCGTAGTCCAGGAACTTCAGGGTCTGGCGGATGTGCTGAATGAAGTCTTCCGGCTTCACCCGGGGCCGCCCCTGCTCGTCCAGCATCAGGTCCCATTTGTTGACCACCAGGATCACGCTTCGCGCTTCATCCACCGCTATCCCGCCGATCACCGCATCCTGATGGGTGACGCCCTCCTTTGCGTCCAGAACCAGGAAGACCACATCGCTTCGCTGGATCGCGCGCAGGGCCCGCAGGACGCTGTAGCGTTCAATGCCGGGCTGGATCTGCCCCCTGCGTCGGATCCCGGCGGTGTCGATGAGGATGATCCTCTTCCCCTCCCATTCGATCGGCGTATCGATCGCATCCCGGGTGGTCCCCGGGATCGGGCTGACGATCACCCGTTCCTCGCCCAGGATGGCGTTCAGGAGCGAGGATTTCCCGACGTTCGGACGGCCGACAATGGCGATGCGGATCCCCTCTTCCTCTTCCACCTCGGCCAGGCCCGGGAGGGCGGCGACGATGGCGTCCAGGAGCTCGCCGATGCCGGTGCCGTGGAGGGCGGAGATGGGATAGACTTCGCCCAGGCCCAGCCGGTAGAACTCCACGGCGGCCCCGCGGAGCGTCTCGTTATCCGCCTTGTTCGCCGCCACCAGGACCGGCTTTCGGGTCCGCCGGAGGATTTCGGCCACCGCCTCATCGGCGGCGGTCAGACCGGCCTGGACGTCGACCACCAGCACCAGGACGTCGGCCTCCGCGATGGCGATCTCCGCCTGAGCCCGGATCTGGGGGATGAAGGCGGCGGAATCTTCCGCGAGGGGTTGGGTGGGGCGGAGGCCGGCCTCCGCCTTCGGGGGCAACACCTCCAGCCCCCCGGTGTCCACCAGGGTGAACGCGAAGCCATTCCAGATCACCTCCCCATGAAGGCGATCCCGCGTCGTCCCCGGGCGTTCGTCCACCAAGGCCAAGCGCTGACCGATCAACCGGTTGAAGAGCGAGGATTTGCCGACGTTGGGTCGCCCGACCAGGGCGACCATTGGCTTCCGGGTCGCCATGATGAAACCTGGTTCCTTTTTCTCTTACGAAAAAATTCGGGAAGCCTATCCCTGAAAAGGGATCCGGGTCGGGTCTTCGCATGCTGTGCGGGGCGCATTGCCGCAAAGCGCTGCGATGTTCAGGAGGCCCATGGCCTCAGTATAATAGCAGGAGATCGGTGGGAACGAAAAGATTCCCATCCTGGCTCGATCCAATGGGGTCGGGCTTCCCATCTTTACGGAGGCTTCGATGCGAGAGATCACGGTTGCTGCGGTTCAGATGGATGTGCAGTTGAACGCGGTTGAGGACAATGTGGCGCGGATGGCCGAGTGGATCGCCCGGGTTGCCAGCGAGCAGCGGGTCGATCTGATCGTCTTCCCCGAGCTGGTGACCACCGGCTACGAGTGTGGGGCTCGTTTCACCGAGTGGGCCCAGCGCATCCCGGGGCCTTCCACCCATCGCCTCGCCCAGCGGGCCAGAGAGTTCGGGGTCCACGTGGTGTTCGGGATGGCGGTGCGCGAGCGGGTGGAGACCATCCTGTATAACTCCGCGGTGGTGATCGGCCCCGATGGGGAAACCCTGGGCGCCTATCACAAAGTTCATCTGAAGGGGGAAGAGCGCTTGCTGTTCCGGGGTGGCTATCGGTTCCCGGTTTTCGAAACCGGGTTCGGGATGCTGGGGGTGTTGCTGGGCTGGGATCTCCTGTTCCCGGAGGCCGCCCGGGTGCTGGCGCTGAGCGGGGCGGAGCTCCTGGCGGTCCCCGCCGCCTGGGAACAGCCCCTGCGGGAGGAGTGGCGGATCCTGACGCGGGCACGGGCGCTGGAGAACACGTTCTTCCTGGTGGGCGCGAACCGGGTCGGCAAGGAGGTGACCTATGAGTTCGTGGGCGATTCGCTGATCGTTGGGCCTCGGGGTCAGATCTTCGCCTCGCTGGATGAGCCTACCGAGGGCTATGTGGTGGCCCGCATTGATTTAGAGGAAGTGCGACGACAGCGGGAGGAGCTGCAGGTCCTTCAGGCCCGCCAGCCCAACAGCTACCGTTTGCTGGCGCGGCCGTATTAAGCGGTCCACCCCCTGTAAGGCAACTGCAAGCAGTTGCCCTACGTGGATCGGCCCTCCCCTCCACCCGGGATGCAGGAGGATCGGGATGAACGCGGAACGCTGGCGGGAAGTCGCAGCGCCGTGGCTGACCGGCCTGGCACGTTTCCTGGATCGGCTGGGGATTCATCCCCATGTCCTCACGGTGCTGGGCTTTCTGTTCAGCCTGGGGGCAGGGCTGCTGACCGGGCTGGACCTTCGAGGAGGGGCGGCGCTGTTGTGGGTCCTGGGCGGGTTGTGCGATGCGCTGGACGGCGCGCTGGCCCGTCTTTCCGGAAAGGCCTCGCCGTCCGGGGCTTTCCTGGATTCCACCCTCGATCGTTACAGCGATGCGGCGATCCTCCTGGGCCTGGGGGCGGCATGGCAGCGGGCCGGCGTCGCCTGGGGAGGATGGATCGCTGGCGTGGCCCTGCTGGGCGCCCTGATGGTCAGCTACACCCGGGCGCGAGGAGAGGGCCTGGGGATCTCCCTCCGTGAGGGGCTTTTCACCCGATTGGAGCGCTTCCTCCTCATCCTGGTCGCGTTGCTCACCGGCTGGTATGGGCCGCTGCTGATCCTGTTCGCGATCCTCGCTCATCTCACGGCGCTTCAGCGCACCTGGCAGGCGCTACGGGCGCTGAGCCCCCTGGAGCCTCGTCAGCCATGATCTATGCGGAAGGGCTTCGTAAGGTCTTCGAAACAACCGTCGCGGTGGAGGAAGTCAACCTGGAGGTGCGGCCCGGCGAGATCGTCGCGCTGCTGGGCCCCAATGGGGCCGGGAAGACGACCACGGTCCGGATGCTCGCGGCGCTGCTGCGGCCCACCGCTGGCCGGGCCATCGTGGCCGGCTACGACACGATGGAATCCCCCCGGGAGGTCCGCCGCCGGGTGGGATGGCTGGGGGAGCTCCCGGGCCTCTATCTGCGGATGACCGGTGAGGAGTATTTGGCCTTCTTCGCCGATCTCTACGAGGTGCCGCGCCCGATTTTCCACCAGCGGCTGGAGGCCTGGCTGGATCGGCTGGGTCTTCGAGAGGCGCTGCGCCAGCGGATCGCCACGTATTCCAAGGGGATGCGGCAGAAGCTCGCCCTCCTGCGGGCTTTTCTCCATCAGCCCCCGGTGCTGCTGCTGGATGAGCCCACTTCGGCGATGGACCCGGAAAGCGCGCAGATCGCCCGGGAGATGATCCGCTCCTTTGCCGAGAGCGGCCACGCCGTCCTCCTGTGCACCCATAATCTCTACGAAGCCGAAGCTCTGGCGGACCGGATCGCGATCCTCCACCGGGGGCGGATCCGGGTGGAGGGAAGCCCTCAGGCCCTGCGGGAGCGTTTCATGGGACCGCCGGTCTATGAGCTCCGCCTGGCAGGACCGGTGGAGGAGGCATGGAGGGTGCTCCCCCCGGGCCTGCCCGTGGTGGCCCAGGGGCCGAACTGGATCCGTTATCGGGTTCAGGAGCCAGAAAGAGAGAACCCCCGGATTCTGGCTGCGGTGGTGGCCCGGGGGATCCCGGTGATCTCCCTGGCCGAAGTCCCTCGCCCTCTCGAGACGGTCTACCTGCAGATCTTGAGCGGGGGGCTCTCTGGGGACACCACCGCGTCATCAGCGGATGAGGGAGCCTGTGCGATCGGGAAGCATCGCCCATGTTCCGCAAGCGCCCCTTCCGCCCGCCTCCCCGCAGGGGCAATCCCCCACGAAGGAGAAGGACGGAGCGCTAAGGCCCGAACCGCCGGATGGGATCTCCAACGATGGATCCGGGGAACGTGGGGGGTTTTCCGGCGGGACGTGGTGGACATCCTGAGGGACTGGCGGCTGATGACCCCGCTGGCGCTTCTGCTGCTGATCTTCCCTTTGCTCTCCATGTTCTCCGCCGAGGCGGCCACCCGGTATGTGGCTCAGTTCGGCGCCCAGCTCATTGGCGAGCGGCTGTTGCCCTTTCTGGCTCTGGCGACCGGTTTCCTCCCGCTGACGGTCTGCCTGGTCATCCCCCTGGAGACCTTTGTGGGGGAGAAGGAGCGGCGGACCATGGAGCCGCTGCTGGCCGCTCCGCTAAGCGATCTGCAGCTCTACATCGGGAAGGGGTTGGCAGCCCTGGCGATCCCTACTGCCACCTCGCTCCTGGGGGTGACGATCTATCTCCTCATCTTGATCCTGCGGGGCGCCTGGGTTTTCGACCTTGCCACATGGCTGGCCCTCTATAGCATCCTGTTCCTGCATGCGGTGGTGATGGTTTCCGGAGCCATTGTGGTCTCCACCCAATCCAACAGCGTCCGGGGCGCCAACCTGCTGGCCAGCTTCATTATCCTTCCCATCTCCATGCTCCTGATTTTCGAATCCTCCCTGCTCTTCTGGGGAAGCTATCGAACGCTGGTGGTTGTCCTGTGCGTTCTGCTCATCTACGCGATCCTGCTGGTTCGAATGGGGATCGCCCTGTTCAACCGGGAGCAGCTGCTCAGCGCCGAGTTCGACACGCTGGATCTGGGGGGGATTTTGCGGGGCTTCTGGCAGGCGTTCTGGCGAGGGGACCCGGCTCAGCCGGTTTCCAGCCCGTGGGATCACATCCGGCAGCCGGTGCAGCGCTCCGCCGGGGCGCTGATCACGCTGGCGGCGCTGGGAGGGATGGGGTGGGGGATCGCATGGCTGGGGCTCCCTTCCCTCGGGCTTTCGCCGGACGAGATCCTTCGTCAGCTCCCATCGGTAGGCTCTCCCTCTCCACAGGTGCTGGAGCATGGGGCATGGTTTCCGTTCTCCCCGTGGTGGATCTTCCTCCATAACCTGCGGGCGCTGGTCATCAACACGCTGATCGGCGTGATCACCCTGGGGCTGTGGGTGGCCTTTTACCCGGTGGGGCTGATGGGGCTGATCGGGCTGCTCCTGCGAACCCTCTTCGCCCGCGATCCCC
>NZ_DAOUCJ010000070.1 GCF_034432235.1 Thermoflexus sp.
ATACCCTTCATTTCGCCGGTTTCACCAGATCTTCCAGCTTATATCCGGAGGCGCTCAGCTGGGCCCGGAATTCATCGTAGAAGGAATCATCGACCGGCTGCAGACCCTCGATCTGGTAGACGGTCTGCAGCGCCTTCTTGCCTTCCTCCGACTGGGCGATCTCCAGCAGCGCCTGCCGGATCTTCGCTTTCAAATCCGGAGGGAGATCTTTCACCACGCTCACGTTATCATTGGGGATTTTCGCGGTGGTTGTCAGGACGACCACTTTCTGTTTCACATCCGGGAGGTCTTTCTCCACGGCGCTCCGTGCATCCACATAAGTGGCCCCTGCATCGCAGTCTCCGTTGTAAACCGCCTTCACCACATTGGGGTGGGAGCCCGCGTTCACGGTCTTGGCGAAATCCTTATCCGGGTCCACCCCGTTCGCCTTCAGCAGGATACGGGGCATCAGGTAACCGGAAGTGGAGAGGGGATCGACCCAGCACATGGTCTTGCCCTTGAGATCGGCGATGCTCCGGATGCCGGAGTTCGCGCGCACGATGATCTGGCCCGTGTAGTAAGTCTGCTTGAAGCGCACGGTGGCCAGGATCACCTCCACGCCGTATTTCTCATGGGCCAGGAGGTAGCTGAGGGTGTTGAGCCAGCCGATCTGGGCCTGGCCGGCCCCCATCGCTTCCACCGCGGCGGCGAAACTGCTGGCCAGTTTGATGGTCACTTTCATATTCAGTTTCTTTCCCAGCAGCTGAGCGAGCTGCTCCCCGCCCCGCTTGATCTCTTCGGACTCTCCGGAGGGCACGAAGACCATGACCAGCGGGTTCTGTTCGCTTCCCAATGGGGGCTTTTGGGGGGCGCAGGCTCCCAGCGCAAGGCTGAAGACGATCGTCCCGATCACGAGGAACAAACCGACACGTTTCATGGAGAGCCTCCTCCCGAGCTTGAGGTTCCATGAACTTTCACGCCCATCTTAGGGGGATCCTGAGGTGGTGTCAAGTGTTCTGGCGGATTCAGGCCAGGCTTCCCGGTGCTCTCCGGTCTTACCCTGTTCGGCCGGGATCCGGGAGCGGGGATAGCCCTCCCTTCGCTCCGCTTCGATGACCGGTCTGCCTTTCCAAATTTCTCCCCTTCGGAAAGCCTGTGGCGCCCCTCCTGAGGTTTCAGCAAAACCCTGAGAGCACCCCTGGTGGCTGAGCGCCCATTTGCGTTAAGATGGTTTCTAAGAGGAGGGCGGTGATCTGGAAAAGAGATGGAGGCCTGAATGCGATTTCGAGATCGGAAAGATGCGGGACAGCGGCTGGCGGAGGCGCTGCGAGATCTGGAGCCGGAGGCTCGGGCGGGGCAGGTAGTGGTGATGGGGATCCCCCGGGGGGGCGTGGTGGTGGCCTATGAGGTGGCCCGCGCCCTTCAGGCGCCCCTGGATGTGGTCCTCTCCCATAAGCTGGGCGCCCCCGGGAACCCGGAGCTGGCCATTGGCGCCGTGGCGGAGGACGGAACCCTCTGGGTGGATCCTCTGGCGATCGCGGAGCTGGAGGTCCCGCCGGCTTACATTGAGGAAGAAGTCCGCCGTCAACAGGAGGAGCTCCGGCGGCGGGCTGCCCTCTTCCGTGGCGCTCGGCCGCCGATCCCGGTGGAGGGCCGGACGGTGGTGGTGGTCGATGATGGGATTGCGACGGGCGCGACGATGCGGGTCAGCTTGCGCTCTCTGCGGAACCGGGGGGCCAGGCGCCTGATTGTGGCCGCTCCGGTGGCCCCGCCGGAGATGCTCCCTCGGGTGCAAGCCGAGGCGGACGCGGTGGTTGTGCTTTACACTCCGGCGCTGTTCTGGGCCGTCGGCGCTTTCTATGAGCAATTCGACCAGGTGCCGGATGAAGAGGTGGTGGCCCTCCTGGAAGAAGCGATCGCCTGGGGACGGAAATAATTCGACGGCGACTCCCGGGCCTTACAGGCCAGCCCGCTTTCCAGCCCAGGCATTCCACCGCTGGTTTTCCCCATCGGCAGCAGCCGGGGCGGCTCGCCCGGCCCCCAGACCTTTTGGAGGGAACAAGCCCGGCCATGGAACGCACGAAACCTTCTCTCCAAGAGTTCGTTCAAAAGCTTCGGGAGCGGCTGGCCCGGCCGCTTCCTGGAGCTCCTGCCCAGTGGGAGATGGCCCCTCCGTATCGACGGGCATGGGCGGAGCATCTGAGCGAGGAGCTATCGCGGGCCCGCGCGGCGGCCGTGCTGATCCTGCTCTACCCGAATGGTCTGGATCTGTCCTTCCCGCTTACCCGGCGGACCTTCCATGTGGCTTATCACAAGGGCCAGATTTCCCTCCCCGGGGGAGCATGTGAGCCGGGAGAATCTCCGGCGGAGGCCGCTCTTCGAGAGACCGAGGAGGAGCTGGGCCCCCTGGAAGATCCGGTGGAGCTTCTGGGTTCCCTCACACCCCTTTTTGTTCCCCCCAGCGGCTTCATGGTGCATCCGGTGATCGGCTATCTCCCCAGGCGCCCCATGTTTCGTCCCGCTCCGGTCGAGGTGGCAGAAGTGCTGGAGGCCACTCTCTCCTGGCTTCTGGATCCCCGTCATCAGGGGGAGGAGGAGCGGGAAGTCGATGGGGTGCGCTGGCGGATCCCGGTATTTCGTCTGGGGGATCACACGATCTGGGGGGCCACCGCGATGATCCTGGCCGAATTCCGGGCCATCGTGCGCGAAGTCCTGGCTTCCACAACGTGAGGATAGAATATTCGCCACCGGGCTCCCATTCCGGCAGGAGCTTTCAGGAAGAGGCTGATTGCATCCTCCCTGGGAGGCTTCCACGTCCAAAGCTCCCATGAGAAAATCAATGAAATTCATGCGGCCGGATCGGAATCCGGCCGTGAGGAACAGGGAAAATCATCCGGGAGCTGGGGCCGTTTTTGGCGATCTTCCATTTCCCGCGGAGATAAAACCGGGAGAACGGTGCATGACTGCTGCTTCCAGGAGGAGGGATCCCATGACCTGGCTTATTATCCACGGGACCATTTGCACCATGGAGGATCCGCCCCGGGTGATTGAGGACGGGGCGGTTGCGATCGAGGGGGATCGTGTGGGGATGATCGGGACTACGGCCGAGGTACGAGCGCGCTACCCGGATGCGGAGGCCCTGGATGCCCGGGGGCAGTTGATCCTTCCGGGGAGCATCTGCGCCCACACGCATTTCTATGGGGCCTTCGCGCGAGGGATGCCGCTTCACGATGAGCCCCCATCGAATTTCCCTCAGATCCTCCGCCGGCTCTGGTGGCGCCTGGATCGGGCTCTGGATGAGAAAGCGGTTCGCCTTTCCGCCCTGGTTGGTCTGATCGATGCGATCCGTCACGGCACCACCACGCTGATCGATCATCACGCCAGCCCCTCCTGCATCGATGGCTCTCTGGACATCATCGCGGAGGCGGTGATGGAGGCCGGCCTGCGGGCTTGCCTCTGCTATGAGGTGTCCGATCGCAACGGCCCGGAAGGGGCGAGAGCGGGGATCCGGGAGAACGTCCGTTTCCTCCGGCGGGTTCGGGAATGGCGGGCCACCGGGGATCCGCGGGGCGTCTTCCTGGCGGCCTCCTTCGGACTTCACGCCGCCTTCACCGTCGGCCCCCAGACCATGGAGCAGGCGGTTGCGGAAGCCCGGGCGCTGGGGACTGGTTTCCACATTCATGTAGCCGAGGATGCGGCGGACGAGGGGCACAGCCTGACGGTCTATGGGGTGCGAACGGTGGAACGCCTTGCCCGCGAGGGTGTGCTGGGCCCGCAGACGCTATGCGCGCACTGCGTGCATGTCGACGCCGCGGAGATCGATCTGCTGGCCCGCACGGAGAGCAAAGTCAGCCATCAGCCCCGCTCGAACATGAACAACGCGGTAGGGGTGGCGCCGGTGGGAGCGATGCGGAAGGCGGGGGTGACGGTCGGATTGGGAAACGATGGGTTCTCCAATAATATGTTTGCGGAGATGAAGACCGCTTACCTGGTCCATAAAGTTCACGCCCGCGACCCCCGGGCCATGGGGGCGGAGGAAGTCGTGGCCATGGCATACCGGGAGAACGCCCGCATTGCCTCCCTCTTCTGGCCTCATCCCGTAGGGGTTCTGGCCCCGGGTGCCTACGCGGATATCATCCTCCTGGACTACCGGCCTTACACGCCTTTCACAAAGGAGAATCTGCCCTGGCATCTGATCTTTGGTGTGGATGGCTCGCATGTGACCACGACCATTTGCGGGGGGCGGATTCTGATGAAAGATCGGCAGCTGCTGACGCTCGATGAGGAACGGATCGCCGCGGAGGCCCGCGCCCATGCGCCCCGGGTCTGGGAGCGCTTTCGGGAGATCGTGGAGTCGGAGCGAGGCCTCTGAAGGCTCAGGAACAGGAGGATCGAAGGAA
This sequence comes from Thermoflexus sp., assembly GCF_034432235.1. NCBI lineage: Bacteria > Bacillati > Chloroflexota > Thermoflexia > Thermoflexales > Thermoflexaceae > Thermoflexus > Thermoflexus sp. Next base: position 4,380 of record NZ_DAOUCJ010000070.1, read on the forward strand.
GAGCGGCTTCTCTGGATCATCAACCTGTAGAGGTGAAAGGATCCGATGCGGATTCGGGTGCGTGTTCCAGCGACCACGGCGAACCTGGGCCCGGGTTTCGATGGGATGGGGCTGGCGCTGGGCCTCTATAACGAGATCGAGGCCGAGCCGGCCTCCACCCTGGAGGTCATCGTGGAAGGGGAGGGCGCGGATCTCCTTCCCCGCGATGGGACGAATCGGGTGGTGCGCGCGGCGGCGGCGCTGTTCGAGCGGATGGGATCCGCGCTGCCGTCGATGCGTCTGCGCTGCCGCAACCGGATCCCCCTCATGTCCGGCCTTGGATCCAGCGCGGCGGCCGTGGTGGGCGGGCTGGCCCTGGCTCAGGCCTGGATGGGGCGATCCGATCCGCCGGAGGTCCTGCTGGAGATGGCGGCCATGCTGGAGGGTCACCCGGATAACGTGGCGCCGGCGCTGTTGGGAGGGCTGGTGCTGGTTGCGCGGGATGAGGATGGCCTGATCGCGGCCCGCGTTCCCATCCCCCCCATGCGGGTGGCGCTGGCTCTCCCGGGGGTTACCGTATCCACCGAGATGGCCCGTCGCCTGCTTCCCGCTCACCTGCCTTTAGCCGATGTGGTATACCAGATCGGCCATGTAGCGCTCCTCGTCCACGCCTTTCGGGAAGGCGATTGGGGGTTGCTGGGCCGAGCGATGCGGGATCGGCTGCACGAGCCCTACCGGGCGCAGCTGATCCCGGGTTATGAGCGGGCGGTAGCGGCTGCGCGGGCCGCGGGAGCGGCGGCGGTGTGCATCAGCGGGTCGGGCCCCGCCCTCGCCGCGTTCGCTCCGGAGGGCCATGAGGCGATCGCCGCAGCGATGGCGGCCGCGTTTGCCGAGGCCGGCGTCCCGGCGCGCACCTGGGTGGTGGAGGTCGATTTTGATGGGGTTCAGGTGGAGGTCGAACCGGGGGCATAGCGGATCGAACTCTGCTTTACGGCAACGGGGAGGGGGAGGGCAGGGCCGGGCGCTGAAAGTTTTCATATACCCCATAAGCTCAACCGGAGGGAAAAGCGATGGGATTCCTCAGACGGCTGTGGGGAGCGTTCAAGAACATCGCCATTCTGTTCTCCTTCACCGTAAACCTGATCCTGGTCATCGTGCTGGCCCTGCTCTATTTGCAGCTGTCCTCCCTGAAGTCCACGGTGAACCAGACGGTGGCGCGCCTGGAGGAGATCGCGCAGGATCTTGGAAGCACCCACATCTCCACCACCATCCCCATCCGGCAATCGGTCCCTGTGGCCTTTGAACTTCCGGTTCAACAGGATACGGTGGTGGTGACGCTGGCCCCGGTGCCCATCACCACCGCGGCGACGTTCCAGCTGCCCGGGGGCGGGGGCACGATCAACGGGACGGTCTTTATCAACCTGCCTCCGGGCACCCGTCTTCCGGTGCGGCTGAACATGACGGTTCCGGTTCGCACGCAAATCGGGGTGAGCTTCGATCAACCGGTGGACATCGCCCTGGGCGCTTCAGGGCTGGACCCGGTGGTGGGGAAGCTGCTCCTGCTCCTGAAGGATCTCAAGGCACTGCTGGATATGATCCCAGGACCATAGGGGCGGGTGAGGGGTGTGTCGGGGCTGATGGCCGGCCTTGGGGTGTCGAATGAATTCGACCTCAAAGGGCCTTCGGCCAGTGGCCGGCCTTCGCTGGCCAGAAAGCATCTTCGCGTCGGCGGAGGCCGACGCGAGGCGCGAAGCGCCTATGAAGGCCGATTGAAATCGGCGCAAAAGGCAAGAAAGGCCTTTCGCGTCGGCGGAGGCCGATGGATGGCGCGGAACGTCTGTTAAGGTTGATTTCCCATCGAGCGATACAAGCCCATATCCTTCATAAATTCAGGGTCCAGTGGGATGCGGTTGCGCACACATATCGTCATGGGAGGGGTGATCGGCTTCTGGATCGGCGGACCGCTGGGAGGCGTGCTGGGGGCCTTCTCCGGCGCGATCCCGGATGTGGATCTGGATGTGGGCTCCGTGGCGCGAGGGGCACGGGGGCTGGGGGCGCTGGCCCTCGTCGGGGGCGCGCTGGGGGGGTATCTGCTGCGATCTCCATGGATGGTTGGGATCGGCCTGGGAAGTGGTTTCCTGTTGTGGATGCTGATCCGCCTCCCCCATCGCGGGCCCACGCACTCTCTTGCTCTGGCAGTCCTCTGGAGCCTTCTGGGCGCGCTGCTCTGGAAGGAACCCAGGCTGGCCGGGGCATGGGCTGCGGGATATCTCTCCCATCTGTTGCTGGATGCGCTCACCCCCCAGGGGATCCCCTGGCTGTGGCCGCTCTCGACTGGTCGCCTGCGCCTGGCGCGCTGGCGGACCGGATCGTTGTGGGATCATGGGATCCTGTGGCTCAGTGGGATCGCCGGGTTGGGGCTCCTGGGCTGGCGTCTGCTGAGCGGATGATAGGGGGAAATGGCGTGAAGGCGACGAGCTCCCCTCCGATCTGCGATTACGAGGCGACCGACTACGAGGCCTTCTGGCGGGCGGGCCGCACCTATGAGGATCTGGCGGAGCGGATCGCGCTGCGGGCGCTGTTGCCGCCGTGGGGCCATCGGCTGGTGGAGATCGGCGCGGGCTTTGGACGGCTGGCCGATTTATACGGCGGCTACGAGGAGGTGTATCTCCTGGATTACGCGCGGACGCAGGTGGAAGCTGCCCGGCGGCGCTGGGGACACGACCCGCGGTTCCGCTTCGTGGTGGGCGATCTATACCGCCTGCCCTTCATGCCCGGCTCCTTCGATACTGTTGTGATGGTCCGGGTGATCCATCACGTCCAGGATGTGCCCCGCGCGCTCGGGGGGATCCACGAAATCCTGCGGCCGGGAGGCGTGTTCGTCCTGGAGTTCGCCAGTAAGCGTCACCTGAAGGCCATCCTCCGTTACGCCCTGGGCGCTCAGTCCTGGTCGCCCTTCTCGCCGGAGCCCGTGGAGTTCGCCCCGCTCCATTTCGATTTCCATCCTGCCTGGATGCGCGCCCGGCTGGAAGAGGCGGGCTTCCGGATCCGGCGGGAACGGGCGGTGTCGCATTTCCGGCATCCGTGGCTGAAGCGTTTGATCCCTGCCCCCTGGCTGGCCCGAATGGACGGCTGGGTGCAGGGGATCGGCGCTCTCTGGAAGCTGACGCCCAGCATCTTCGTTCAGGCGGAGGCGGGGCCTGGAGAGCATCTGACCGGAGATGGGCTCTGGCGCTGCCCCCTCTGCCGGCTCCCGGCCCACGAGGAGGAAACAGCGGTAGTCTGCCCGGCGGGCCATCGCTGGCCCCGGGAGGGTTCGCTTTATGTCATGCGCCCGATGGGAGCATGAGGATTGACAGCAGTTGCCCATTTTATTAGCATTTATTGCCCGTTCTGACGACTGACTGCAACCGTGAAACTCTCCGCGCGGAACCGCGCCAGGCGAGGGCTGGAGGCGATGGGATGCGGGGGATGCAGGCGTTTCGCTTCGAGCGGGATCCCAATGTGGCGCAGCGGGTGGCCCTGGCCAAACACGGGGGAACCGCCCGTTTTGCCTACAATTGGGGTCTGTCCCGCTGCCTGGAGGCGCTGGAGCAAGGCCTGCCCCTTCCCTCCGCCGCCCAGCTCCACCAGGCGTGGAACATCTGGAAGCGAGAGAACGCCCCCGGGTGGGTGGAGGTGTCCAAGTGCGCCCCTCAGGAGGCCTTCCGGGATCTGGAGCGGGCTTTTCGCAACGGGCGGCAGGGCCGGGC
>NZ_DAOUCJ010000071.1 GCF_034432235.1 Thermoflexus sp.
CCCCCTCCCACCGCTGGCCGGTGAAGCGGCGGTCGGTGGGGAAGAGGCCGGTCTCCCACCGGATGGCGCCATAGGGGAGATAGCGCGTGGCCCCCACCACACTCCCGCCCTGCGCCAGCACGGTGACGCTCCCCATGTGATCCCCCCACCACCGCGTAGACGGCGCTTCCCTCTCGCACGGCCACCGCTTCGCCGCCCAGGCGGTAGACCTTCCGCCCCAGGCCGCCCCGCACTTCGTAGCCGTCGTCCACGGCTACGGTGCGGAGGCCCGCCACCTCCCGGACCCCCCGGTTTCCTTCGGCGTCGTAGCGGAGAGGAGCGGCCTGCCCGTGCCCGCTCACATTTCATTCTATAGGTTCGATGGTTTATTAATATCCATATTGAGAAATAATTTCATTGACAAAGTCCAGCAGCTTGCTCCCCAATGGACTTTCCGAGAAAGAATAACTATCTGTCACCACGCGGCCCAGGGCCCCTGCTCCCCGAACGATGGCTTCCAGATCTGGACTGTCGCTCTCAAGCTTGTGTTGAAGCATCTCCATGATTCTGATCACGTCTGGGAGAAGCCCATATGCGTCAGGGCGCTTCGCAGCCTCTCGAGCCTCTTGAAGAAGTTCGTTGATCCTCTTTTTTGTTGTTTCAATATCCATTCCTCAGTCCTCCTACTTGTTGTTGACGTCCAGTGGGCCGATTAAGATAGCTTTACTCGGATCTGGCAAGTAGATTTGCTCTCCACCTCCTACAGCATAGGGTCCGAAATATTCGATCTGAGGAGCGACCTTACCCCGGAGGATTGTGGTGCCTGCAGGGATCTTGAAAACCGAAATCTGCTCCGCAGTATTCCCAGGTGGCAATGCCAGGTAGCGTCGAGCGTTTCCAGGGCGAGTATAAGGCTTAGGCGAGAACCACGGAGAGCCCACTTCCTGCGCACCTCCTCCCCAGTGGCGATAGACGATCAAGTCTTCCTGGAGGGTGATGACCTGGGGAGTGCCCTGGAAGGCTCGGGCTACGGTCTCCCGGTATTTCGGGGGGACCAGCTCGAGCCATGCCGGGGGCGGACCTGCAGGATCTTCCCCCGCTTTCCCCGCTGCCATTGCCAGCCCCAACAGCCATAAGGGATCCAACCCCAGCCCCCTGGTGGATCCCTCCCCATTGGCTTCTTCCAGCTCCGTCCTCACCCGGGAAAGGGATGGGGCGATGGCCCATCCGGCTCCATTGGGGAGGTTCCCCAGGTAACGGGGGTTTCCGGAGAGCAGGGCATTGGCGAGGGCCACTTCCACCCAATTGACGAAGACCGAGCCGCCCTGGACGATGTGCAGGGTGCCTTCGGGGGTGAAGCGAACACAGAGCCCGCTGGCCTGCTCCTCCAGCAGGGCGCAATGCCCGCTGGGATCGGTGTAGCGCAAGGGATTGTTGTAAACATAGGCATACCGATTAAGCGCTTGTGGGTTCCCCGGCTCGGGCACGATGGGATCGGGTTGCAGGAAGCGGCCCAGGGCGGGGTCGTAGAAGCGGGCTTGGTCATCGTAGAGCCTGAGGGACGTCTCCCACCGCTGGCCGGTGAAGCGGCGGTCGGTGGGGAAGAGGCCG
>NZ_DAOUCJ010000072.1 GCF_034432235.1 Thermoflexus sp.
GGGTCGCCCCTACCGGGTTTCCCCCGGGATCGAATTGCCCCCATAATATCTTCTGACGGCCTCCCATCCGGAGACTCTGCAAAGCCATGAGCGCCACCCATGAGGAGCGGCTTCGCCGCAGGCTGCAGGAACGCCGGCGGGTCCACCAGAGGGAGCTGGAGGAGGAGCTCCCCCGTCTGGTGGAGGAATTAAAAGCCATCGGGGTCGAGCGGGTGATCCTGTTTGGATCCGTCGTCCGCCGGAAGATCGGTTTAACCAGCGACCTGGATCTTCTGGTCATATGGGATACGCCCATGGGGTTCCTGGAACGAACTGCTTTCCTCTATCGCCGGTTAAACCCGCGAGTCCCCGTGGACCTGTTCGTTTACACGCCGGAGGAAATCCAGCGGCTGGCGGATCACCCTTTTATCCGTCAGGCGCTGGCGGAGGGAGAGACAGTCTATGCGGCGGGATCCAAAGGCGGAGGGCCTCCGCTGGCTTGAGCAGGCGGAGGCCGACCGAAAGGGAGGACAGCTCCTGCTGGAAGGCGGGAGCTATCACCTGGCCAGCTTTATCGCCCAGGAGGTCGCGGAGAAAGCTCTCAAGGCCTTCCTCTATGCCCAGGGCGAGGAGATCGTCACGGGTCATTCCGTGGAAGCGCTGTGTCGTTGGGCCGCTGAGTATGATCCAGAGTTCGAAGCTTTGCGTCCGGAGGTGGCCCCTCTGGATAGCCATTATCTCCCTGCTCGTTATCCCAACAGCGTGCCCGATAGCATCCCTGCCCGTATTTATAATCGCGCGATTGCAGTGGAAGCGCTGCAAATGGCCGATCGGGTCCTCGAGCTGGTGCGTCGCAAACTGCGCGAAGACCTCTAAACCATATGGCGATTCTCCCAGGTTCGGTGGGGATAAGGAAGCCCGAGATGGCGAAGAAAACAGAATCCAGCCGGGTGGTGGCAACCAACCCGAAGGCCTATCACGATTATCACATCGAGGAGACCTATGAGGCCGGCATCGTTCTCACGGGCAGCGAGATCAAGTCCGTGCGGGCAGGCCGGATCAGCCTGCGGGAGGGCTATGTGCTCCCCCGGGATGGCGAGCTGTGGCTGATGAACGTCCACATCGCCCCTTACGAGCCGGCCGCGCGGGACAACCCGGATCCCCGGCGGCCGCGCAAGCTGCTGCTCCACCGACACGAGATCAACCGGCTGATCGGCAAGGCCCAGGAGAAGGGGTATACCATCGTCCCGTTGAAGGTGTATCTGAACCCCCGGGGGTTCGCGAAGGTGGAAATCGCGCTGGCGAAGGGGAAGAAGCAGTATGAGAAGCGCCGGGCGATCGCCGAGCGGGAGGCCCGCCGCGAGATCGAGCGGGCCCTGAAGGGAGGGGAGTGAGCCATGGGCGTGCGCGAGCGTTACGCGCGCCGGCCGCCCATGCCTCCCGACGTGATCCAGCGGCTGGCAGGCCTGGAGGCCCTCTTCCGGCGGCATCCGGTTCGCCTGGCCTACCTGTTCGGATCGATCGCCCGCGGCGACCCTTGCGCGGCCGATGTGGATCTGGCGGTGCTCCCGGAGGAGGACCTGTCGCTTCCCCAGCTCTATGCGGACCTCTCCCTCGCCCTGGGGACCGATCGCCTGGATCTGGTGGCTCTCCGATCCGCCCCCCCGGGACTCCAGCCCAGGCGCTGCCTTTTTGCGCGCTCGGAGGTCGAGCGACAGACGTTTGAGCAGCGAGTTCGGGATACCGCCCGCGACGCGCGGGCCCGGATTCTGGCCTAGGCTCGGGAATTCCAGTGGGGGTCTCCGCCCATGGCGTTGCGACAGGATTTCCTGTGGGTCGGCGCTGCTGGAGTTCGATCGTGTGGCGAACGCCCTGGAGCCTTACCGCTCTCTCACCGTCCAGGATCTGGAAACCGACATCCACCGGCGGTGGGCGGCGGAGCGGGGGTTGCTGGCGGGTCTAACGCGAATTTTTCAGATTGCGGATCATATACTGGTCGCGCGCTTCCACGATGAGGCGGAAACTTACGAGGATCTGCTTCGGACGCTCTGGCAAAGGGGGGTGATCACCGGATCCCTTTACAATGCGCTGCGGGGAGCGGGGGGATTTCGGAACATCCTGGTCCACGATATATTCGGATCGATCCGGCACGGGTGGTGGAGTTCCTGGGGAAGGCCCCTGAGGCTTTTCGGCGCTTCGCCGTTGAGATCCGGGAGTGGCTGGCCCGGCTGCCGGAAGATGATTGATCATGCCGTGGCGCGGGAACCATGGCGCTGGAGATCATCAACGAACGGTTTGTCTTCCACGGGCGAACGCTGGCTTCGGTGCGGGAGATCAACCGCCTGCCGGATCCGATCAAGCAGGCGATCTACCGCACCCTGATCCCGGATTTCCTGCTGGAGCGCTATGGGATCGATCCGATGACCCTCCGCGACCCAGAGGGTCGCCCCCTGGTTGACATCGATGCCCCGCCCGGGAGCCCGGATGTCCAGATCCGCATCTGGCGGCGCCGCGATGATCGGGATCCGCTGGTTTACCTGCACTTCGCGGAGACCATGCACAACCGGATCATCGTGCTGCTCTTTATGACCAGCGATCCAGAGTCCCCGCGCTTCGATGTGGACCGGGACTGGCAGGGACGGCCGACGAAATACGGGACCATGGGGCGGAACATCGAGGCGGAGATCGCGGCGATGCAGTTCGGGCTGGCGCCCGGTCAGGTGCGGAAGGGGCTGCGCCTCACCAAGCATATGCTCCCGCTCTTTGAGCGCTTCATCGCCCGCCTGGGCCACGACATGTTCCTGATGGAGCCCCTGGCCTACCACGCGGCGATCCTCTTTGAGCGCTACGGTTGCGGATATATCGAGGGACGCACCAAAATGGAATGGATCCATCGGGAGTTCCAGCCGGGCGGAGAACTGTATCGGCGCCTGGACGGCTCCACGCCGTTCCGACAGCCTGGGATGGAGAAAACCGTCCGAGGCCGTTCCTGGGCCATCTACGATGGGATCCTGGGAGAGCCTTTCGATGGCGTCCGGATGTATAAACGGGTGGGCCACCACGCCGGAGTATGCACCTTCCCGGATGCGATCTGGTGAGGGATGGGACAGCTTCGGATGGAAGCTTCTATGCTCGCGCTGGCCCTAAAGGTCCTCCTCATCGCGATCCTGGCTGGCGCTCTCTGGTGGGGGATCGGGCACGTGGTCCGGTTCCGCCTGCCGGTCCCCGATCCCGAGCGCGCCCGGCGGATCCAGGCGGCCTTCTCCCTGGGGCGCAGCTTGCTGCGGGCGGTGGTCCTCACGGTCGCCCTGCTGATGATCCTGGACCTTCTGGGGCTGAACCTGGGACCGCTGCTCACCGGCGCTGGCATTCTGGGGATCGTGGTGGGGCTGGGCGCTCAGAGCCTGATCCGGGATCTCCTGGCGGGGCTGATCATCGTGCTGGAGGGCCCTTTCGGCATCGGGGATCTGATCCGCACAGCCGGGGTCAGCGGGAAGGTGGAGCGCATCACCCTGCGGGCCACCTACGTGCGGGACGTCGACGGCACACTGCATGTGGTCCCGAACAGCATGCTGGGCGTGATCAGCAACCTGAGTCGGGACTGGGCCCGGGTGATCGTGGACCTGCCGGTGCCCCGGGGGACCCGGCTGGAGGAGCTCCACGAGGCGTTGGAGCAGGCGGCGCGGGCGCTGCGGGAGGATCCGGAGCTGGGAAGGGGGTGGCTGGAGCCTCCCGCGGTGGCCGGCATCGAGGCGATTGGCGAAAGCACCTTCGTTGTGCGGGTAGAGGCAAAGACCCGGCCAGCGGATCGCTGGACAGCCGCCCGCCAGTTGCGGTATCATCTGCTACAGGCCTTGCAAACCACCCTGGCCCCTTCCCCCGATCATTGAGCCAGCGATCGGTTGGGGATCCCGCCGGTTCCCCAAAAGCCCTGCGCAAACGATGGAGGCGAGGATGCGGATCAGAACAACGGCGCGTTCGGTCAGCGCCCGAGGCCTCGGGCGCATGGCCATCGTTCTGCTGAGCCTGCTTTTCGCAGCGTGCGGAGGCGCCCCCTTTGGGGCACCGGTGCCGCCCACGGCGACCTTCCCGCCCACCCGCACGCCGCGCCCGACGGCGACGGCCACCTCCACCCCGACCCTCACCCCCTCGCCGACGGCTACCTTCACGCCGACGCCGACCGACACCCCCACGCCGACCCGGACGCCCACGCGGACCCGTCCGCCCTTCACCCCTACCCCGCGCCCGACGGCGACGCCGGTCCCCACCCCCACGCCGGCCTTCGATTTCTACCCGCAGCCGATGTCCGCTGCGCCCAATTGCGGAGCCGTCTACATGGAGGGCTACATCCGGGACGCGGCAGGGAACCCGCTCAACGGGGTATGGTATCGCCTGCGGATGTTCTTCCCTTCGGGCAGTGGATATGAGCAGGTGTGTCTGTCGCCCGGGGATGGGAACTGTGAGGATTACAAGCAGAGCGGAGGTCGGGCTCCGGGCTTATGGGGGTTCGCGCCGCTGGATCCGGCAAACTATCATAAGCCGTTCCGCTTCATCATCGAAATCGTGGAGAGCCCGAGCAACCCCCGGCCGCTTTCGCCGCCGGTGGTCATCGATCACCGGGATTGCAACGACAAGGGCCAATACGTCTTCGATTGGAAGCGTCGATATTGATCGTAATTGAGCGTGGCCTACGCGGTTCGTCCTCTTCCATAGGATTTGGGAGGTCGGGCTGTTCGCCCAGGACGGCCTGGCCTCCCAATCCGCCTGCTTTCCTGATCTCAACTCGATGACCCCGCGCTCTGCGGGGGATGTCCAGGAGTTCACGGCGTATCGCTCATTCCGGTGCCTCAGGGAAAGGAGCTGTTCTATGTATGCGAACGCGCAGCGCCTTCGAAGGCTCTGGGGAGTCCTGATCTTCCTGCTGCTCCTCGACGCCTGCCGCCCCACCCCCACCCCCACGCCCACGCCGGTGATCTCCAAACTGCCCCCCATCCTGGTGGCCCGCACCCCGGAACCCGGACAGGAAGTCACGCCGGAGATGCCCCTGCGCCTGGTGTTCAGCGAGCCGATGGATCGGGCTTCCGTGGAGGCCAACCTGCGGGTGATCCCGGCGGTCGCCGGGCGTTTCGCCTGGGAGGCTGGGGACCGCATCCTCCGCCTCCTCCCCCAGGCGCCCTGGAAGCCCGACACGGAATACGAGGTCCGCCTGGAGAACGCGCGGGCGCGCAACGGCCAGGCCCTGGCGCGCCCGGTGGCTTTCCGCTTCCGCACCGCCTCCCCGCTCGCCGTGGCCGAGGTCATCCCGGCCCCGGACGCCCGGGATGTGGATCCCCAGGCCGCCGTCACGGTGATCTTCAACCGACCGGTGGTCCCCCTGCGCAGCGATCTCGCCCCTGGGGATCTCCCGCAGCCCCTGGCCTTCGATCCGCCGATCCGGGGGACCGGCCGCTGGATCAACACCAGCATCTATTCGTTCCAGCCGGAGGGCTCCTGGGCAGCCGGGCGTACCTACACAGCCCGCGTGGTCGCCGGCCTTCGGGATCTCACCGGGATGGCACTTGAGAAGGATTACACATGGACCTTCACCATCCGCCGCCCGGCGGCGATCGCCTACGCCCCCCGACCCGGCCGGCAGATGGATATGGATCTGAGCGCGCCGATTTCCATCACGTTCAACATGGAAATGGATCGAACCTCCGTGGAATCCGCCTTCTCGCTACGGGAAGGCGCTGAGGATGGCCCAGCGGTTCCCGGACGGTTCGAATGGATCAGCCAGACGGTGCTCTTCCGGCCGGCCCAGCCCCTGAAACTGGAAACCCGCTACTTCGTCCGTCTGGAACAGCGCGCCGCGGCTCCCTCCGGGGCCACCCTGGAAGGGGCGGTGGCCTGGGCCTTCACCACCCCGGCCTATCCCCGCCTGCAGAGCGCCAGCCTCAGCCCGCAAGGCCCAAACCGCCTGGATCCCGGGGATTCCATCGAGCTTCGCTTCAGCTCCGGCGCCATCCGCCCCGAGACCGTCTGGCCGAACCTCCGCCTGGAACCGCCGATCTCCGCCACCCGGGTGTTTACAGACTGGAATCCGGAGAACGGCACCTTCTCCCTCTCCGGGCCATGGACGCCGGGAACGGTTTACACGCTGACCGTCGGGCCGGAGATCGCGGATCGCTACGGCAACCGGCTGGACCGCCAGCATACGTTCACCTTCACCGTCAACCATCTGGACCCCCTCGCCTATCTGAACATCGGCAACCCCTACTCGCCGCTGGTCGTGGTGGGGACGTATACGGAGACGAGCGCTTTCCTCTCCACGCGCAACCTCGATCGGGTGACCTTCACCCTGTCGCGTCTGGAGCTGGAGCGCTTCATCGCCCTGAGCCAGGACCCGGAGGCGACGTTCCGTTATAGCGCACCGAATGCCGATCTGGTCGCCCGGTGGACATTCACCGTGCCCGAGGTGATCACCGACGTCATTATGCTGAATCGTATCCCGCTGGCCGGGTTGGGTCGCCGCACGCTTCCCACCGGGCTCTATCACCTTCGGGTGGACGCCCCGGTCTCCCTGGAGCATCGGCCGGGCCGCTATCTGGTGGCGGCGGTGGATCTCAATGTGGTGGTGAAAGTGGCCCCCCAGGAGGCCCTGGTCTGGGTCACCGATATGGCCACCGGCCGCCCGGCTCCGGGGATTCCCGTTCAGCTGTTCGAAGCCACCGAGGAACACGTGGAGATCTCGGGCGTCCGCGCCACGGATGCAAACGGGATCGCTCGCTTTGAGTGGTCGGACCCTGTCCCCCTGTGGCGGATGCGGGTGGCGGTGGCCGGGACCCCCGGCGGCCGCTTCGGGGTCGGTGCCAGCGCCTGGTCCGATGGGATCGAACCCTGGGCTTTCCATCTTCCAGCGGACTATGAGCCCCCTCGCTTCCGGGTTTACTGGCAGACCGACAAGCCCATCTACCGCCCGGGTCAGACGGTGCATTTCAAGGCCATTGTGCGCTCCGATGACGACGCCCGCTATGCCCCGCCAGCCAATCGGACCTTCCCGGTTCGGATCGAAGATCCGGAGGGCCGGGAGGTTTACTCCACCACTCTGACGTTGAACGAGTTCGGGACAGCGGAGGGGGCGTTCCCGCTGGCGGAGGATGCCATGCTCGGCCGCTACACCTTGATGGCCGATCTCCCGCCCGGCCCCCACTACCATTCGATTTCCTTCCTGGTGGCCGCCTACCGCCGCCCGGAGTTCCAGGTGACCCTCACGCCGGAGCGCCCGGCGTATGTGGCCGGCGAGCGCATCCGGGCGGCGCTCCAGGCCACCTACTATTTCGGAGGGCCGGTGGCGGGGGCGAAGGTGGAATGGACCGCCCGCGCCCAGCCGTATTTCTTCGAATCCGCCGGGCCGGGGTATTACTCCTGGTCCGACTTCGATCCTTACAGCGCCTACGAAGGGGAAGCCGAGAAGGAGATCGCCAGCGGGAGCGGGACCACCGATGCGCAGGGACGGTTCTGGATCGAGTTGCCCACCGGGCTGGGGATGCCCCATGGGAGCCAGCGGGTGATCCTGGAAGCCAGCGTGACCGATCCCAACGATAACCTGGTGGCCGGGCGAACGGAGGTGGTGGTCCACGCCGGGCGCTTTTACATCGGGCTGCAGGCGGAGCGTTATGTTGGGGAGGCCGGCCGCCCGCTCACGATGACGGCGAAAACGGTGGATTGGGAGAGCCGGCCGGTGGGCAGCGTCGCCCTGGCCTGGACCGCATATCGCCGCGAGTGGTTCAGCGTGATGCGGGAGACGGACCGCGGGCCGATGTGGACATGGGCCTACAGCGATACCGCGGTGGTGAGCGGCACGCTCCAGACCGATGCGGAAGGCATGGGGCGCTTTGCGTTCATCCCGCCGGATCCGGGGACCTATGTTGTGAAAGCGGAAGGAACGGATGTCGAAGGTCACCGGGTCCGGAGCGCGGAATTCATCTGGGTGTCCGGACGGGGAGCGGTGGCATGGCGCCAGGAGAACAACGATCGGATCGAGCTGGTCGCCGATCGCCGGGAATACGCGCCGGGCGATACGGCGACGATCCTGGTTCCTTCCCCCTTCACCGGGACGGTGACCGCCCTGATCACCGTGGAGCGCGGGCGGATCCGACGGGCGGAGGTGCGCACCTTACAGGGCAACGCGCCCACGTTATCCATCCCGCTCTCGGAGGAGGACGCGCCCAACATCTTCGTCTCGGTCATCCTGATCCAGGGGGTGAGCCGGGAGAACCCGGCGCCGGGCTTCAAGATGGGGATGGTGAACCTCCCGGTGAAGCCAACGCGGCAGACCCTCCGCATGGAGCTGATCCCCGATCGGGCTGTGACCGCCGGGGCCCATTACGGACCCCGGGAGATCATGACCGTCACGGTTCGCACCACCGACGCGGATGGTCGGCCGGTCCCGGCGGAGGTGGCTGTGGCCGTGGTGGACGCCTCCGTGCTGGCCCTGGTGGATCCGAACGCCCCACCTATCGTGGAGGGATTCTACGGCCGGCGCAACCTCTCCGTCCTCACCGGGGTCTCCCTGATCTACAACCTGAACCGGGTGACGGCGCGCATCGCCCGGGAACGCAAAGGCGGCGGCGGGGGCGTCGCCGAGGCCTTCGGGGAGATCCGGCGGGAATTCCCGGACACCGCCTACTGGAACGCGGTCCTGCGGACCGACGCCAGCGGAACCGCCACCTTCTCGGTGCGCCTCCCGGATAACCTCACCACCTGGCGCATCACCGCGAAGGGGGTAACCCTGGACACCCGGGTTGGCGAGGCCACGCTGGACGTCCTCAGCACCAAAGATCTCCTGATCCGTCCCAGCGTCCCGCGGTTCTTCGTGGCCGGCGATCGCGCGACCCTGGGCGCGGCGGTCCATAATCACATTTCCCGACCCCTCACCGTTACGGTGCGCCTGGAAGCGAAGGGCTTCACGCTGGAAAGCCCGGCCGCTCAGGAGGGGACGATCCCGCCAGGCGGCGTGGCCCGCTTCGAGTGGACCGGGGTGGTGGAGCGCGGGAAGGCAGTGGATCTCACGTTCTATGCCGAGGGCGGCGGCTTTCGGGATGCCACGAAACCGACCCTGGCCCGGCCGGATGGCACCATTCCGGTGCTGCGCTATGTGAGCCTGGAGACCGTGGCGACCGCCGGGATGCTGGAAACCCCGGAGCCCCGGCAGGAGATCGTGGCCATCCCGCCGGAGCCGGAAGTCACTGGAGGGACCCTCACCCTCCGGCTCTCTCCGTCCCTGGCCGCGACGGCCCTGGATAGCCTGACATGGCTTCAGCACTTCGAATATGAGTGCACGGAGCAGACCATCAGCCGCTTCCTGCCGAACATCGTCACCTATCAAACCCTCCTTCGTCTGAACCTGGCCCGCCCGGATCTGGAGGAGCGTCTCCGGCAGCAGGTCGCCGTCGGTCTGCAGAAGCTGTATGCGGGCCAGCATGCCGACGGTGGATGGGGATGGTTCCCGTCCATGGAAAGCGATCCCCTGACCACCGCCTATGCGGTCTTCGCCCTGGCCCAGGCGCGGGCCAGCGGATTCGCGGTGGCCGACGGCGTGATCGAGCGCGGGCTGGCATTCCTGCGCCGATCCCTGGAAGCGCCGGCGGATCTCTCCCCCTGGAAGGCCAACCGGCAGGCGTTCATGCTCTTCGCCATGGCCGAGGCCGGCGCCGGGGATGCCGGCCGGATCGTCGCGCTGTGGGAGGCCCAGAAGGAGCATCTCGCGCTGTATGCCCGCGCCTTCCTGGCGATGGCCCTCGGCCGCACCCAGGCGGATCATCCGCTGATCCCCACGCTCCTGAACAGCGTCGTGGAGCAGGCTCACACCACCGCAACCGGCGCGTTCTGGGAGGAGAAAGGCCTGGACGATTTCAACTGGAACACGGACACGCGCACCTCGGCCATCGCCCTGCTCAGCCTCCTGCGCCTGGATCCGAAGAACCCGCTGGCCTTCCAGGCGGTGCGGGGCTTGATGGCCGCACGACGCGCCGATCGCTGGGAGACCACCCAGGAGACCGCATGGGCGCTCATGGCCCTCACGGAGTGGATGGCGCAGAGCGGGGAGCTGGAGGGGAACTACACGTGGACCGTTCGCCTGAACGATCAGGTCATGGGGTCGGGTTCCGTGGATCCGGCGCACCTCCAGGAGACCGTGACCCTGCAGCAGGACATCGCCGGGCTGCTGCGGGAGGCCGGGAACGCCCTGGAGCTTTCCCGGAGCGCCGGGCCTGGCGTGCTGTATTACACCGTCCATCTCGCTATGGAGGAGCCGGTGGAGCGGATCGCCCCGCGCTCCCGGGGTCTGACCCTGAGCCGTCAGTATCTGCGGCCGGACGATCCGTGCCTGAAGGATCGGCGGCAGCCATGCGCCCCGGTGACCTCGGCCCGGGTGGGGGACCTCCTGATGGTGCGCCTGACCCTGGTGGTTCCGCGGACGGTGCACCATCTGGTGCTGGAGGATCCGTACCCGGCGGGGATGGAGGCCATCGATCCCTCGCTGAAGACCTCGCCGATGGCAGGGCGGCCGCCGGAGCTGCAGCGGGTCGATCCGCGGGATCCCTTTGGAGGATATGGATGGTGGGGCTGGTGGTGGTTCGGGCACACGGCGCTCTATGACGATCGAGCCGCCCTGTTCGCCGAATACCTCCCACCGGGCACCTATGAATACACCTATATGATCCGGGCGGGCTGGGCCGGGCAGTTCCAGACGCGCCCCGCGCGGGCCTATGCCTTCTACTTCCCGGAGATCTACGGGCAGAGCGAAGGCATGCGGTTCGAGATCACCCGGTGAGCGAGTTGGGTAAACGAAGGAACTCCCCTTCGAGCGGCGTGGATTCCTCCGGGAATCCGCGCCGCTGTCATTATACGATGGACGTGTCGGATGTATTCGGCATGTGAGGCCTTCAGCCGATGGCCGGCCTTAGGGCGTCGAATGCATTCGACCTCAAAAGGCCTTCGGCCAGTGGCCGGCCTCCGCCGGCCGAAAGGCTTTTGCGTCGGCGCCGGCCGACGCCCGGCGCGAAGCGCCTCAGAAGGCCGATTTCCAATCGGCGCATCCGCAGGATGTCCGGTGCCTCGAAGCGGTTCCCCGATGTCCCCTGGTTCCCCACCTTGCTTGCGCGATTTTCCCTCCATAGTTAGAATACAGTTAGTTTGATTACGGTTTGAAAGAGGCCCCCATGCGGAGATCCCTAACCGGTCTGTTTCTGCTGGGCTGGATCCTGAGCGTTTCCGGGGGTGGCATGCCGGCCCCGGCCGCTTCCGAAGCTCCCCCGACGGCTTCTTCCACCTCGGGGGGCTCCTTCCGGGTTTATCTCCCCCTGGTCCTCCGGAGCAGGGGGCTTTGGACGAGCCGGCAGGTCAACGCGCCGCGCCTCGCAGACCCTCTGGGGGCGGACTTCCCTCGCATGGCCATTTTCTGGTTCGGGAAGATCACGCCCACGGCGAATTATGCGGATGTCCGCGTCGCATATACGGACGCCGAGCTGGTGGTCTACGTGGCGATCATCGATCGTCGCCTGTGGTTCACCCCGTCCCCTTCCCCGGAGAACCTCACGGCATGGGATGCGGTCACGCTCCTCCTCCATGTGGACGGCAACGTCGGGGATGCGCCTTCCCCTTCTGCCTATCGCTTCATCGGTGGGTTGAGCAATGGTGATGCCTCCGGCCGCTATCAGGCAGCCTATCGGGGCACCAGCTCCGGCTGGACACCGGTATCACTTCCATTTACCGCCCTCGCCGGCTGGCGAGGGGAACGTCTGAACGACGATGGGGACGATCGGGGATGGGCGATGACTTTCCGGATCCCTTTCGCCAGCCTGGGCCGCTCCGGCCCGCCGCCCGAGGGAACCATCTGGGGCCTGGGGGTGATGGTGCACGACCGGGACGACGCCGCCGGCACCCCAATTCCCGTAACTGTCTGGCCGGAGTCGATGCGCCCGGACGTGCCGGCCACGTGGGGATGGCTCCGCTTCGGGATGCCGGCCTACGCGCCGCCTCCGGCCCGGCCCGGGGGCACTGTGATCATCCGCCACGGCCTGAACGGCGCCGTAGTCCCGGATGCCGGCGTCGGGGGATACACGAACTGCGGGGATGGACTGGACTACTGGACCCAGTGGGGCGAAGCGTCCGATCCCGGTCGTCCGGACTTCAACATCCAGAATCAGATCGATATCGCAGACTGGCCCTGTTTCTCAAAGTATTACGTCATCTTCCCCCTGAACGCCATCCCGCCGGGCAAGGTGATCCTCTCGGCCACCCTCACGCTGCACCAGATGGGGAACGCCGGACCCGCCCCCCTCCCCTCCTGGATCCAGGTCCTGACCGTGCGGGAGGACTGGGAGGAGCGGTCCCTGACCTGGAACCGTGCGCCGCTGGCCTGGGAGAACATCGGGGGAGCGTGGGTGGATCCGGTGCGGAGTCTACCGAACTGGCCGGGGATCCCCTATACGTGGGACGTCACCCGGGCGGTGGCGGAGGCGTATGCGGCTGGCCAGCCTCTCCGCCTGGCCCTTTACTCCGCCGATGCCGCCTACCACAGCGGGAAATACTTCGTCTCCTCGGATACGGAGGACTGGAACGCCGAGGGCCGCCCGACCCTTACCATCGTGTGGGGCGATCCATAAAGGGACACCCGGCTGCAGGGCATATCGGATGGATTCGGCCTTCGGCCCGCATGAGGGCGTCGAATGAATTCGACCTCAAAAGGCCTCCGGCCACCGGCCGGCCGAAAAAGGCTTTTGCGTCGGCGCAGGCCGACGCCCGGCGCGGAGCGCCTCACCAGGCCGATTTCCATCGGCGCATCCGCCAGCGGATGCCTTCCCGAGCAACGGCGCCGGCAACACCGCGCCCGCTTCGCCTGCCCTCCTCCAGCGGCCGGGTGGATTGCACGAAGATCTCCACCGGAACCGGTGCCTCCAGGAAGGCTCCCAGCGCCTGATGCCGAACTTCCTCCCGAAGCTCTGGGTCATCGGAAGCGATCTCTATCACAATATCCGCATCGCTCCGCGGGGTGGCCTGACCCGTTGCGAAGGATCCGAATAAATACACGGCTACCACTTCATCACACTGATCTTTCAGCTGTTGAGCACAGTGGCGCAAGGCTTCAAGAACGGCCTCCCGATCGATGAACATGCTGCTGGCAAAATTCACAAATACGCTGCGCGTCATGAATGGCCTCCTGAGCCTCCGACGCTGTGTAATAGTCCCGCGGCGCCCCTATGTCGAATCCATTCGGATAGCGGGAGGGAATGTAATGCTTATCCAGACGCTGAGCCATTTGGATCAGATCCTCTGGAACCGGGATCCGATGCCCGGCATCCTTCAACAAATGGGTGATGGAATGTCCCCACCCCTCTCCTCCCATGGCGAGAAGCAATCCTTTGATCGCCTTTTCGGCCGCCTGATGGGCTGCAAAGCAAGCCCAGTCATAATCCCCGTCTTCCAGGGCGTGTCGGGCATGGTTCAGATCATGAAAGGCCTGCGCCAGCCGGTCGAGAGCACGGTTTGCCATTTCGATCCCCCTATCCCCCCTTCCCACAACTCTGGGGCCAGCCCTGAAAGATTGTCCGCTTCTCCTTATTTCGTTTCCATGTTAGCGCAACAGATACTTGTTTCCCAGCCTGCTTTCCTCCCCGGAGGAACGTTTTCCTAACCTTCTGTTTATCCCCACCTAACCCCTACCCCTTATCGTGAAAGCCGTAAGAGATCGCTTTCCGGAGACCCCTGATCCATGCTGCTTATCGCCCGCGCGCCGGTCCGGATCAGTTTCGCTGGCGGGGGAACGGATCTTCCCGCTTATTTCACCCGATATGGCGGCCAGGTCCTGAGCGTCACCCTGAATCGCTATGTCTACACGATCCTCTCCCCGGCGCCCCGGGCGGCCCATCTGATCTCGGCGAACTACAGCCTGTTTCATCAGTATGCGCCGGACCGGGATGCCATGTGGGATGGGAACCTCTCCCTCCCCCGCGCCATCCTGGAGGCCTTCGGAAGCCCGGGCGGGATTGACCTCTTTATCGCCGCCCAGGTCCCGCCGGGCACCGGGCTGGGTTCTTCCGGGAGCCTGGCGGTCTCGATGATCGCCGCCCTGGCGGCATGGAGCGGCTGGCCTCTTTCTCGAGCGGAGATAGCGGAGCTAGCCTGTCAGATCGAGATCGAACGGTTGGGAATGCCGGTGGGCAAGCAGGATCAATACGCGGCGGCCTTCGGCGGCCTGAACCGGATCCGCTTTGACGCCCATGGGGTCACGGTGGAGCGCGTCCCCCTGGCCCCGGAGGTCCGGCAAGCCCTGGAGCGGCGGCTGCGGCTGTTCTATACCGGCCAGGCCCGCCCCTCCTCGACGATCCTGAAAAGGCAACAGCAGGCCACCGCGGAGGAAGATCCTCAGGTGCTGCGGCGGCTCCACCTTCTGAAGGCTCTGGCGGAGGAAATGGAAGAGCGTCTGACAATGGGCGATCTGGATGGCTTCGGCCGCCTGCTCCATGAGGCCTGGACACTCAAGCGGGGGCTGGCCTCTTCGATATCCAATGACTTCATCGATCGCTGCTACGCTGCCGCCCGCGAGGCAGGCGCGCTGGGCGGAAAGATCACCGGGGCCGGTGGAGGGGGGTTCCTCCTGCTTTACTGCCCCGAGCCCGCCATTGAACCGGTGACGAAGGTGATGACCGATATGGGATTGAAGCCGATGGATGTGGCCTTCGACGATCAGGGCGTGCAGGTCTTCCGGGTGGAGTGAGCGATGTGGGTCCAGTGGATCGAAGAGTATTTCAATGGGATTCATCGGGCGCTCGAGGCGCTGCCCCGCGAGATCCTGCTGCAGATCATCGCGCAGATCGAGGCGGCCGCCCGGGACGGGCGCATGATCTTCCTCTGTGGGAACGGGGGAAGCGCGGCTACCGCCTCTCATTTCGCCTGCGACCTCGCCAAAGGCACCCGCCAGTCCAACGGGCCGATGGTCCGCGCGATGGCCCTCACCGACAACGTCCCCCTGCTTACCGCGTGGGCCAACGACACCGAATATCGCCGGGTGTTCGCCGAGCAGCTGCGCCCCCTGATCCGACCGGGGGATCTGCTGATCGCCATCAGCGGCAGCGGGAACTCCCCCAACGTCCTGGAGGCCGTGCGGGTCGCCCGGGAGGCCGGCGCGTTCACCATCGGCCTCACCGGCTTTCAGGGAGGGAAGCTGCGCGATCTGGCGGATCTGTGCCTGATCGTCCCCAGCGACTGCATGGAGCAGATCGAGGATGTCCATCTGATCCTGCACCACACCATCACCACCGTGCTGCGGCGGACATGGGAGGGCGCTTTCGCCGCGGCGCCGATCCTGCGGGAGGAGCCCCTGCTCGATGCGAGCCGTGTTCCTGGACCGTGATGGCGTGATCTGTGAGAACCGCCCGGACCATGTGAAGTCCTGGGCGGAGTTCCGTTTCCTGCCCAGCGCGCTCTCCGCCCTGCGCCGCCTGGCGGATATGCCGTTCCCCATCATCGTGGTGACCAATCAGGCGATCGTCCATCGAGGGATGGTTCCGGCGGACGTGGTGGATGAGATCCACACCCGGATGATCCAGCACGTCCATCGGTTCGGGGGCCGGTTGGACGCGGTTTACTACTGTCCGCACCGGCCGGAGGAAGGCTGCTTCTGCCGCAAGCCGAAGCCCGGGCTTCTGCTCCAGGCCGCCCGGGACCTGGGGATCCAGCTGGAGGGCTCGTATCTGATCGGGGATGCCCTCACGGACGTGGAGGCCGCCCTGGCCGCCGGGTGCCAGCCGTTGCTGGTTCGAACCGGCCGGGGCGCGCTCCATGCGGAACTCGTGCTCCAGCGCTATCCCGGGGTTCCGATCTTACGGGATCTCCTGGAAGCGGCGCTGTGGATCCTGCGCTGCGAAGCGTTGATCCCGATCCATCGCCCACCGAGGATGAGGGATGTCCCGCTGGCCGCGCCGCTGGGTTGAAGGGCTGGACCTCTATATCCAGACCCAATCCACCGGTTGGGCGTCCTATTTCCTGGAACAGCTGGTGATGGGGCTGCTCCGGGATCTCCCTGGACTGGCGGGGATCGGGCTGCGAGGGCTGGCCTATCGCTTGCTTCTGAACGCCCGGGGCTTCCCCTACATCGCCCGGGGGGTGCGCCTCGCTCAGCCCCGGCGGATCACCCTGGGGCGGGGGGTCTACCTGGATGAGGGCGTTTACCTCCATGCCTGCCCGAACGGCATCATCATCGGCGATGGGACGGTGATCATGCACGGGTCGGTGCTGCATGTCTACAACTTCCGGGGCCTGCCGCACGCGGGCATTACCATCGGGCGGCGGTGCTTCATCGGGGAATACAACGTCATCCGGGGCCAGGGCGGCGTGACCATCGGGGATTTCGTCTACACCGGCCCGCTGGTTCAGATCCTGGCCGTCAACCATGTCTTCCAGGACCCCCATCGACTGATCGCGGAACAGGGGATCACGGCCCGGGGGATCGTCATTGAAGACGATGTCTGGTTGGGGGGCGGGGCGGTGATCCTCGATGGGGTGCGCATTGGGCGGGGCGCGGTGGTGGGCGCGGGGGCGGTGGTGACGGAGGATCTGCCCCCCTACGCGATCGCCGTCGGCGTCCCGGCACGGGTGGTGGGCAGCCGGCTGGATCGCCCCCGCTCGATCGAGGGCCCTGTCTTCCACGGCGGCCTCCCGGCGGTTCAAACGACGGTTCTTGCTCAGGAGGAATCCGTATGAGCACGCTGTCCATCGTGATCCCCGCTTACAACGAGGAGGGTGCCATCCAGGCGGTGCTGGATCGGATCCGGAGGATCGGGCCGGCGCTTCGAGAGGCCGGCTTGAGCGAATGGGAGATCCTGGTGGTGGATGATGGATCCCGGGATCGCACGGCCGAGATCGTGGCCGCCTATCCAGAGGTCCGACTGATCCGTCACCCGGTCAACCGGGGATATGGAGCGGCGCTCAAAACCGGTTTCGCCCACGCCCGGGGGGAGTGGCTGGCCTTCCTGGATGCGGATGCTACGTATCCACCTGAAGCGCTTCCAGAGCTCTACCGCGTCGCCCGGGCGAGTGGAGCCGATCTGGTCGTGGGATCCCGCATGGATCGCCCGGATTCGGAGATGCCACGGGTCCGTCGGATCGGCAACTGGGGGTTCGCCTTCCTGCTCCGGCTGCTGGGGGGGACAGCGGTCCGCGACAGCGCCAGCGGCATGCGGCTGCTGCGGCGGGAAATCCTGGAGCGCCTGTATCCGCTGCCGGATGGCCTGAATTTCACCCCAGCGATGAGCGCCCGCGCGATCTATGAGAACATCCGGATGGTGGAGGTGCCGATCCCCTATCGCGAGCGCCTGGGCCAGTCGAAACTGCATCCGCTGCGGGATGGCGTGCGGTTCCTCCATGCGATCGTCTGGACCGTGTTCACCTACAATCCGGTGCGGGTGTTTGGGATAGCGGGGTTCGGGCTCGGGCTGATCGGCCTGGCCCTGGGAGGGAGCGCCATCCTGTGGCCGGGCCCAGGCGGATGGCCCTTCCCGCGCCTGTTTGCCGCGGTGGTGCTGGCCGCCCTCGGGCTGCATCTCTTCGCCGTGGGGACGCTGTTCAATTACATCGTCTCGCTGTTCCACAAGCGCCCGATCCGTCAGGGGGTATTCGGCTGGCCCCTGTTCCGCCGCCCTCTGGAGCAGCGCTTCCTGCCGATGGGCCTCCTCAGCATCCTTCTCGGCATAGGCCTATACGGGTGGGCGGTGATCGCGCGGCTGACCGCGCCCCCCTTCCCCGCCCCATGGTTTGTCCCCGCGGTCAGCGCCCTCGCGGTGATCATGGGGGTGGACCTCCTCACCGCCGGGATCCTGGTCCGCGCCCTGGCGGAGCTCCACCAGCGGGAGCTCCGGGCCCGTCAGGATCTGGAAGGCGGGCTCGCCCGGGTTGCGCCGACGGAGCCCATCCCTCAACCGGCATCGATCTCCCATCCAGCGTAGTCCGTCGCGATCGCCGATGAGCCATCCGGTCCTTCCGGCCTTTCGGGCGGCTGGCGGTTTGCTTCTCCTTTTGTTCTTCCTCTCCGCGGCCTCGCCGGCCTTGCGGGTGAGGGCGGCGGGAGACTTCTCCCTGCGCTTTTACGGGAACGGAGGAGGGGATATCGACCGGGTCAAGATCCTCGTGGAGGGGCGATCCATCAACGTCGGCGGGGATTTCACCATCGAGTGGTGGATGAAGGCCCAGCTGTCGGAAAACCCCAGCTCGACATGCATGTCCGCACCTGGAGATCTCTGGATCTTCGGCAACATCCTCTTCGATCGGGACGTCTACGGGTCGGGCGACTACGGGGATTACGGGATCTCTCTGGCCGGCGGGCGGATCGCCTTCGGGGTCAACCGGGAGGGAAGCGGGTTCACCCTGTGCGGATCCATCCCGGTAGCCGATGGGAACTGGCATCACATCGCGGTCACCCGTCGTCAGAGCGATGGGCGGATGCAGATCTTCGTGGACGGGCAGCTGGATGCCAGCGGCTTTGGGCCGCCGGGAGACATCCGGTATCGGGATGGCCGGAGCACTTCCTATCCCAACGACCCCTACCTGGTAATCGGTGCGGAGAAGCACGACATCGATCGCAACACCTACCCCTCCTATAGCGGATGGATCGACGAGGTGCGGATCTCCCGGATCGTGCGTTACAACGGGCCGTTCTCACCCCCCACGACACCTTTCACGCCGGATGCGGATACGGTCGCGCTGTATCCCTTCGACGAAGGGCCTGCGGGGCCCTGCACGGGGGGGATCGTGGATGCCACCGGCGCCAATCCGGGGGGATGCCGGTATGGATCCGTGGATCGGCCGGCCGGCCCGGTTTACAGCGCCGACACGCCTTTTGGGACGATCGCCCCGCCTGTGATCCTCTCCGGGCCGATGGTCACCGCGCTCGCCACGAAGGCTGGGGTGACCTGGACCACCGACGTGCAGGCCAGCAGCGAGGTGCGATGGGGGGCTTCCTGCGGAGCATGGAGCCAGGAACGTCAGGATCCCACGCCTGCCCGCTTGCATGCCATCGTCCTCGACGGGCTGAGCCCCAGCGCCAGCTATTGCGTTCAGGTTCGATCCGCCAACGCGGGGGGCAGCACACCGTGGACGCCGGCGGGGGGTCTGTCCTTCACCACCCGCGCCGTGGAGTTTCGGATCTACCTCCCGCTGATCCAGAAGTGAGCGTGGAGGGAGTGGGATGGGAATACGGTGCTTAGGCACCGCATTCCCATTACCGGCAAGCGGAGCGGATGGCATGGGAAAGCGTGGGGTTCGGGCTGGCCTGATCGGGCTGGGACTGATGGTGGGGATCGGCGGGCTTCTGGGAAGGCCCCTGACGATGGTGGAGGCCCAGGGGCTGTCGGCGGGGAGCTGGGAGAGCTGGACCGTCGAGTGGCGGGGGGAGGCCCATGAGGTGCGGGTCTACCGCCCGGTCGGTTTCCCGGCCCATCGACCCTACCCGGTGGTTTATCTGCTCTCCGGCTGGGCGATGGGGTTAGGCATGTGGGAACGACCAGATCTCCAGCAGGCCGCCGATGCCGCCCATGTCCTGCTGGTGGCGCTGCAGGGGGAGGAGGATGGGGTTCCTTCGTATTACTCGATCTATTCAGGCCTCCCATGGCCCGGAGGATCCGCCTGGCAGGCATCGTTCTATGACTGGTTCTTCCAGGGGGTCCTTCCCTGGGTGGAACGCCGCTATCCGGTGCGACGGGATGCGGGCGGGCGGGCGCTGGTGGGCTTCTCTATGGGCGGAAAGGGGGCGTTCTCCCTGGCCGCCCACCGGCCGGATCAGTTTGCCGCGGCCGTATCCATCGGTGGGGTGCTGGATCTCACCCTTCACCATTCCGAGGCCCTTCGGGCGGTCTACGGGCCCCCGGGCGCGAACCCGTTCCGCTATGCGGCGGACAACCCGGTGGAACTGGCTCCGAATTTAAAGGGATTATCGCTGCTGATCCTCCACGGCGCGGCCGATCCGGAGGTCAGCCCAGTTCACAGCCGGCGGATGCATGAGATCCTTCAGGCCCTGGGCTACCCCCATGTCTGGGAGGAGATCCCGGGCATGGGCCATGAGCTCAGCCCTTATGCGATCGAGCGGGCCTTCGCGGTATTGCGCGAGGCCTTCGAACGCCCGCGCGCCGTTCCTTCCTCCTGGCGCTATCGCTTCGCGGTCGCGACGGTGCGAACCGTTTACCGGATGACCATGATCAAGAGCGATCCGGCCGCATGGTCGGAGGTGCAAATGATCTCCGCGGAAGAACTGGAAATCCAGACCGACGATCCGCTCCTTCTCATCACCCCGCCGGTGTATGCCCGGGGCGCCCGGGTGCGAATTCAGGTGTGGAATCGCGAGACGGGCGCTCTGGCGCAGCAACAGGAACGTCCGGCCCTGAACGGCCGCGTGCGGCTGGAGCTCCCGGCCGGGCACTGGTTGATCCGGCTTCAGCCGCTTCGCCTCCCGCCCTCCACACCGAAGCGCATGGCTCCGATGGCAGGGATGGACGGGATCTTCGTCCGTAAACCGGGATGCCTGGAGGAAGACGTCATCTGCTACATGCTCCGCTGATCCTGGAGAGGATTCCCCGATGATCAGAGGCCGAATCGCTCGTTTCGCCCTGGCCCTTTTTCTGCTGGCTGGTCCGCTTCTGGGCCGGCTGTTCCTCTCGGGGGGGGCGCCGCGCTCAGGCGGTGGCGTCCGCCCCCATCGCCCTGGTTGTGGATCCCGGCGCGCCGAACCCGTTCGGGCTTTACCTGGGGGAAATCCTGCGAGCGGAGGGCTGGGCCGCCCACGATGTGATCTCTCTCTCCTCCATCTCGCCCTCGCTCCTTCAGCCCTATCCGGTCGTCTTGCTGGCGGAAGTCCCCCTGAATGGGACGCAGGCCGGGATCCTGCGGGACTACGTCGAAAATCGCTGGTCAGCCGGTAACCCTCACCATGGTCCTGATGAACGCAGGGCCCAGCGCGGCGCGAGCGGTGCAGCTCGAGGCTTCGTGGCCGCCCAGCCTCACCCTGGAAGCCTGCATTCCCCCATGCACGAACACGCCATGGGCTCGCTGGGATCTGGACCTCCTTTCCCTGCGTGAGCCGGCGTGGTTCCAGATCCGGCTCCGCGTGGATCCGGATTTCACCGGGATCGCTTCGGTGAAGGTCCAGGCACGCTCCGCCCCGGTGGAGATCGACCCCCATACGAATTCCCAACAATTTGCCCTCCAGGTCCTAACCCGTTTCCGCTACCGTGTGTTCATGCCCGTGATCCTGCGTGCTGGATCTCCGTAAGCGGGCTGGGCATGCGGGATGAAGGACGGTTCTTATGGAAAGGAGCGAAGGATGGCGACACAGATACCCGTGGTGGGAGAGGAGGAGCTACGGCGCAACTTGGGGACGCGGCGGATCCCTCCGCTGCCGGCCCCCAAATTCCCGGACGCCAGCCCGGTGATCCGGCGGCTGCGGCCGCCCCGTTCGCCCGAGGCCGTGGATGTGCTCTTGGTGAACCCGCCTTCCCCGGACGGGGCGGTCTGGATCCGCAGCCAGCACCGGGTAGGCCGCCGCTCCCGGGAGAACATGATCTGGCCCCAGGTAAGCCTGGCCCAGATGGCCGCCATGCTCCACCCCGATTACAGCGTGGAGATCGTGGATGCCATCGCGCTGCGGATGGACTGGAAGGAGTTCGAAGATCTGCTCCGCCGCAAGCAGCCGAAGTATTACATCACTCAGGTCACCGCCCCCACTCTGACCAACGACATGTATGGCGCCTTCCTGGCCCGCAGCCTGGGCGCGAAGACCATCGCCTTCGGGACCCACGTGACCCCCATGCCGATCCCGACGATGGAGGCCTACCCCGCGCTGGATTTCGTGCTGCGCGGGGAGCCGGAGCTCACCCTGCGGGAGCTGATCGACACCCTCGAAGGCCGGGTTCCCGAGGGCCGCCTCCGGCGGCTGTTCGAAGACAGCGACCCCGAATGGTTCCCCCTGAACGAGGGGGAGGCGAGGGAGTGGCCTCCGGAGGAGAAGCTGGCTCGCATCAAGGGGCTGGTCTGGCGCCGGAACGGCGAGATCCGGGTGAACGTCGACCGCCCCTTCATCCGCAACCTGGATGACATGCCGCTTCCTCTGCATCATCTGCTGCCCCTCTATCACTACCGGGCGCCGATGATCCGGGGCCCCTACACCTTCATCGTGACCAGCCGGGGCTGCACCGCCGGGTGCACCTACTGCATCAAGCACGTGAGCTATCAATACTCCATCCGCCTCCGCTCCCCCGAGAGCATCGTGGAGGAGGTCCGCCACCTCGTGGACCTGGGGATCCGGAACATCCACATGTATGCCGATCTCTTCACCATCAGCCGGGATCAGGTGATGGGGATGTGCGACCTGCTGATCCGCGAAGGAATCCGGATCCGCTGGACCTGCAACAGTCGGGTGGATTATGTGGATCGGGAGATGCTGCACCGGATGGCCCAGGCGGGCTGCTGGCTGATCTCCTGGGGCATCGAATCGGCCAACGAACAGATCCTGAAGGGCGTGCGCAAGGGGTACCGCCTGGAGCAGGCGCCCCAGGCCCTTCGCTGGGCGAAGGAGGCGGGGATCAAGAACTGGGGCTACTTCATCATCGGCCTGCCCGGGGAGACAGAAGAGACCATCCGGCAGACCATTGAGTTCGCCAAGTCCCTCCCGCTGGACCTCGCCCTCTTCCACATCGCGGCCCCTTATCCGGGCACTCCCTTCTTCTTCCAGGTGGTGGAGAACAACTGGTTCCGCCCGGGCACGGCCTGGGAGGAAGTGGACATGGACCGTTCCACCGTTCTGGATTATCCGGGGTTGCCCGCGGAGCGGCTGGAATACTGGCAGAAGCGGGCGTTCCGGGAATGGGCCATGCGCCCTGGGCCGATCCTCACCTTCCTGAAGGGCGCCCTGGACCCGGCGGTGGTGGGGTCCGCGATGGAGGTGGCCATCCGCCATGCGCGATGGCTCCTGGGGATGGAGTAGATCACTGGAGGCGGCTCCCATGATGGGAGCCCCCCGACTGGCCTGGCTCTCCGCGATGCGAGGCCTGGCTATCCTTATGATTGTCTTCTATCACATCACCATCGCCATCTATGGGGTGCCATGGTTTGCCCACCCCCGGAGCGACTGGCCAGAGCTAATCGTTCGCATCGCGCAGCTCCAGCCCCTCCCTCAGGAGAACCTGGTGGCTTTCCTTCTGGCCAACCTGTTCCGCTATGGAGGCTGGCTGGGGTATCAGGGCACGGGGGTGTTTCTGGTGATCAGCGGGTTCGGTCTCACCTGGGCGCTGGTCAGCCGCTCCCGGGAGGCCCTCCTGGATCGCCGGGCGTTCTACATGCGGCGTTTCCTGCGCCTGTTCCCCCTCTACTGGGTCGGGCATCTGTTCTTTCTGGCCTTCAACAACCTGGTGGGCTGGCGGCCGTTCTCCCCACTGGACCCCCGTTTCATGCTCAGCTTGGTCGGGCTCCGGTTCCTGCCCGGGGTCTTTCATTTCATCTCCCCTGCATGGTGGTTTATCGTGCTGATCATGCAGCTCTATGCCGTTTTCCCGCTTCTCTGGGAAGCGCTGAAACGCCTCGGGGCGGTCCGGTTCGGGATCGCGGCCGTGCTCCTCACGGCGCTCACCCGGGCGATCGGTTTCTTCCTCCTGCCAGTGGATCCGGAGATGTGGTCCCGGGGGCTGCTGTTCACCTCCCGGCTGGGGGAGTTCGCCCTGGGGATGGTCCTGGCCTGGCAGGCGGCTGGGGATCCGGGGCGGGTTCAGGGGTGGTTGCGGTCGCCGCGCGCATGGCTGGCCCTGGCGATCCTGTATGGATGGGGGATGGGGCTCTCTTTCACGCGGCCCGGAGCGGTGATCGCGCCCCTCTTCATCACTCCGGCCGCCACGGGTTTCCTGATGCTGCTGGCCCGGGATCTCCTGCCTCGCTGGCCGCGCGTGAATCGGGTTCTCTCGCAGGTCGGCGAATTCTCTTACGGGGTGATGGTCTTCCACCAGCCCCTCCTCTGGGCGCTGATCATCTGGCTGTGGCCGTTCCCCATGCCACTGGCGCTCCGCATGAGCCTCATCGGGGCCGCCACCGTCCTCATCCTTCTTTTCTCAGCGGCGGCGGAAACCGGAACAAACCGGTTGCTGCGCCACTGGCCTTTCAATCGGATCTTCCCACCCCTCGGGCCCTACGTCCGCGTTCCGGTCCAAAACCCCTCCCTCTCTATTCCTCGATCCATGGAGGAAGCGCTATGAGAACAACACAACGGCTGCATCGAGGTGGGCTGGCCCTGACCCTGGCCGGGATTCTCCTGGCTCTCCTGATCGTGGCCATGGGGATCCTGAGCGGTGCCTCCGTGCCGGTGGCCTGGGCCCAGGGGAGCGGCGTGATCACCCATACCCGGGTGGTGGATTTCGCCGCCGGATGCGCCATCTCCTCCGGCATCTCGGTGGGGAACACGGGGGGCGGCGAGCTGCATCTGAGGGCCAGCGTGGAGGATGACTTCGACGGAGCTACCGTCGATCTCACCCGATGGATCACCAACATTTCCAACCCTAATGCAGGGTCCTATCAAAGCCTGATTATGGGCAATGGGCTCATCACGCTGAATGGGGTCTACCTGCGCTCAGTCCTCACCATGACCCAGCTCCCTCGTTTCTTCGAGGCCCGAGCCCGGCTGATGCAAGCGCCCAACACCTCTGGCGAGCCGGATCTGGGCTTCTACCGGGAGGTCGGCCCCGCATACAACCCATTTACCCCCGCCAGCTCCATCCGATTGTTCATCCTGGGAAACGGCGATGCCAACAACCTGATCGTGCGGGCGCGGGATGGGGCTGGACCGCTCGTGGATGTGGACATCCCGGATCCCGACAAAACCCAGTTCCATATCTTCCGCATCGAGTGGGAGCCCAACGCCACCCGTTATTTCATCGACGGGGTGCTGCAGACGACCATCCCTTCCCCGACCCTGGTGATCACCTCCTGGGTGTTTCTATATCACCAAACCCCCTCCTTTTATGGCTCGACGCCCATGGACATCGACTGGGTGCGCGCGGGCCAGTATGCCGGAACCGGGACCTATACATCGTGCCCCCAGGACGCCGGCCAGAGGGTCCGCTGGGACACCCTTGCATGGGATGCCACCGTGCCGACCACCACTACCCTCGCCTTCCGCGTTCGCACCTCAATGGACGGCGCAAACTGGTCGGCCTGGTCCGATCCCCTCCCGCCAGGCCCGAATAACATTCCTCCTGCGCTGGCCTTCGCCCGCTATTTGCAATACCGGGTGGAGATGAGCACCACCAATCCCATGTGGTCCCCGGAGGTGCGGGAGGTGGTGCTCTCGTATTCGGAGCTCGCCGATCTGGCTGCGCGCAAGGAGGCATCCTCCGGCACGGTCCTCGCCGGGAACGAACTCACTTACACCATCTGGATCACGAACAACGGCCCACTTCCCGCTCAAGCCGTCCGCGTGACGGATACGCTGCCCGGCGGGGTGACGCTGATAGCGGCCACACCTTCCCAGGGCGGATGCTCCGGATCGATCTGCACCTTGGGAACCATGAACCCGGGTGGTGTTGCCATGGTCGCCTTCCGCGTCCGGGTGAACAGCAGCACGCCGGCCGGGACGCTGGTGAACCAGGTCGTGGCTGGCACCGACACCCCGGATGATCCCGTCAATAACACGGCGGCCGTCTCCACCGTGGTGCAGACCATGGCGAATCTGAGCCTGGCGGTTCGGGATGATCCCGATCCGGTGGTGGCGGGGGCACTGCTGACTTACACCCTGACCCTGACGAACGCGGGTCCCTCGGATGCCCGGGGGGTGGGGGTGACCCTGACGCTCCCCAGCGGGCTGACGGTTCTCGGCTTCTCCGCCTCCCAGGGATCGTGTGGAGGGGCGACCTGCAATCTGGGGGATGTTCCGTCGGGCGGGGTGGTGACGGTGATCCTGCGGACCCGGGTGGATGCCAGTGTTCCGGCGGGGAGCCTGA
The DNA here is from genome assembly GCF_034432235.1 of Thermoflexus sp. Taxonomy (NCBI): domain Bacteria; kingdom Bacillati; phylum Chloroflexota; class Thermoflexia; order Thermoflexales; family Thermoflexaceae; genus Thermoflexus; species Thermoflexus sp. The sequence goes on from NZ_DAOUCJ010000072.1 coordinate 25,986, forward strand.
TCCTCTCGGCTCAGGCGGCGGCCAGCACTCCGGATCCCAATCCGGGCGACAACACCAGGAGTGAAACCACGGCTGTTCAGACCCGGGCGGATCTGGTTCTGACGCTGAATGATGTGCCTGATCCGGTGGTGGCGGGAGCTCCCCTCACCTACACCCTGACCCTGGCTAATATGGGGCCTTCAGATGCGCAGGATGTTGCGGTTGCGCTTACACTGCCGGACGGCGTGACACCCATCACCCTCACTCCTTCCCAGGGAACCTGCGGCGGCACCACATGCAACCTGGGTGTTCTCCCAGCCGGGGCTACGGCTCGCATCACAGCGACCACCCGGGTGAACAGCGCCATCCCGACGAATACAGTTCTCTCGGCGCTGGCCCAGGCGAGTTCCCCCACCACGGATCCGGTGCCCGCGAACAACACGGCCACGACTTCCACCACGGTGCAGACCCAGGCGGATCTGGGGCTGTCCATTCGGGATGAGCCTGACCCGGTGGTGGCAGGGACTCCCCTTACCTACACCCTGACCCTGACGAACGCGGGTCCCTCGGATGCTCGGGGGGTGGGGGTGACCCTCACCGTGCCCGGCGGGCTGACGATCCTGGGCCTTTCGGCCTCCCAGGGATCGTGTGGGGCCTCAAGCTGCAACCCGGGGGATGTGGCGGCCGGCGGGGTGGTCACCCTGGTTCTGCGAGCCCGGGTGAACACCAGCACCCCGGCGGGGAGCCTGGTCCTCTCCGCCCAGGCGGCGGCCAGCACCCCTGACCCCAACCCGGGGAACAACACCACCAGCGAGACCACCACGGTCCAGACCCAGGCGGATCTGGTTCTGACAATGAATGATGCTCCCGACCCGGTGGTGGCAGGGACTCCCCTCACCTACACCCTGACCTTGACGAACGCGGGTCCCTCGGATGCCCGGGGGGTGATCTTCACCCTGACCCTCCCGGCGGAATTGCGGCAGATCAGTTTCATGCCCACGGATGGATGCACAGTGGACGGGAGCCGTATCGTTTGCAATCGGGGGATGATGCCTGCCGGAACCATTCAGACGCTCCTCGTCACGGGAACTGTAAACCCCGACGTCCCTGAGGGCGCCATACTGATTGCCCGGGCCGAAGCCCGTATGGAGACTCCAGATCCGAATGGCGCAAACAATCAGGCGACCGCCTCCACCGAAGTGCGCGGGGAAGCGGACCTGCAGCTCCTCTTCCGTGGGGAACCGGATCTCGTCTTCGTCGGCGATGTGGTCACCTACACCCTCATCCTGACCAACACCGGTCCCTCCCTGGCGCCGGGAGTCCAGGTCACGTTCACCCTGCCCGCGGGTGTGCAGGTCCTGGAGGCCGCGCCTTCCCGGGGTTCTTGCGCGGCGGCCACTTGCAACCTTGGGGATCTCCTGGTGGGGGAGAGCGCCCGTGTCGATCTGCGCGTGCGGATCGGGCAGTGGATAGGCCCGGAGATCCGCGTGCGGGCCGAGGCGACCTCGCGGGCAGTCGATCCCACGCCGGCCTCCGCGGAGATCCGCACTCAGGTTCGCTTCCGGCTGTTCCTGCCGCTGATCATGCGGGGCGGATCGTAGGACAGCGGCTTGCCGTGATCCAGCCTGCCCCGAAGCCTCCGGGGAGGTCTGTCTTTTCAAGTCAAGAGGTGCTGGGGGATTTCGGGACCGTGGGGAGGAGGGAGAAACGCTGTCCCTCCTCCCTCCCACTTCGAGCTCCAGTTAAGGCAAGGGATGGGTTCCTTCACACGGCGGCAATTTCTGAAAATGAGCGGCGCGGCAGGGCTCACGGTGGCGATGGCGGGAGCCTTCGGCGGCTACCGCCTGTGGGAGGATACGGGTGGGAGGCCGCCACCTCTCCGTTCTCCTTTCGCGGAGCCGCCTGATCGGCGCTGGCCTCTCTCGGATGGGGAGGCACCGATCCTCCTGATCCTGAACGAGCGGGGCTCGCCCCCCGGCGGAGCTTTCCTCGCAGAGATCCTGAGAACGGAGGGCCTCAACGCCTTCCAGTCGGCCTCCCGGGCCGCCATGCGCCCGGAGATCCTGGAGCGCTTCCCCATGGTGGTGCTCAGCACTGGGGCACTGGATACCGTGGAAGGAGAGGTCCTGCGCCGCTACGTCGCTCAGGGCGGCTGTCTGGTGGCCATACGGCCGCCCCGACATCTGGCGGATCTCTTCGGGCTGGAGCCGGTGGCAGGCGAGACCGCAGAGGGATATGTGCGGATCCGGGAGGATCATCCACTGGGCCGGGGCTTTCCACGGGAGACCTTGCAGTTCCACGGCGTGGCCGATCATTACCGGCTATCAGGGGCGGAGGCCATCGCCTCTCTGGCTGGGAAAACCGGGGATCTGCCCTTCCCGGCGGTGACGCTGCACCGGTTCGGCGAAGGGAAAGCCGGGCTGTGGGCGTTCGATCTCGTCGGGAGCATCGTCCGAACCCGTCAGGGCAACCCGGCGATGAGCCATCAGGAACGGGATGGGCTCCACGGGCTGCGGGCGCATGAGCTCTTCGACGGCTGGATCGATCTGGACCGCCTCGGGATCCCTCAGGCCGACGTGCTGATGCGGTTGCTGAGCCGGATGATCACCGGGATGCTCCTGGATCGGCTTCCCCTTCCCCGCCTCTGGTATTTCCCTGAGGGGGCGCCGGCGATCCTGGTGGCGACCGGAGACGCCCATAACACCCCTCCGCCAGCCGTAGAAGAAGTCCTTCGCCGGGTGGAGAAACGCGGTGGGACGTTCAGCGTGTATTATGCGCCCCTGTCGCGGGATCGCCTTCAGCGGGCCTGGCATCGCCTGCTGGACTGGATCGATCGACCCGCCGGACACGTCGTCCTTCCTGAGCACGTTCGAAGCTGGCGGGCCCGCGGCCATGAGTTCGGAATCCATCCGTATGTCGAGGAGGGGCTGGAAGCCGGATGGCGGCGCTACTGGGAGGTGTTCACCGGGATGGGCTACGGTCCGGTTCCCCCGACCGTGCGCACCCACCGGGTCCTCTGGAGCGGATGGGTGGAGACGGCGCGGGTCCAGGCGACGTATGGGATCCGGATGAACCTGGACTTCTACCACGTCGGCCCGATGTTCCGGAAGGCGGATGGGGAATGGGTCTTCGGTTATTTCACCGGCAGCGGGCTTCCCATGCGTTTCGTCGATGAGGAAGGCCGCGTCCTGGACATCTACCAGCAGCTGACGGCGCTGGTGGATGAACAGCTGATCGGGTGGACGTGGCCCCAGGCGCCCCGTTTCCCTGTTTCCACCGCGCTGGACATCTCCCGCGCTCTGATCCGGAACGCGGTAGAGCAGAGCGAAGCCCTGGCGTTGCAAGCTCATGTGGATCCGTTCGCCATCGGCGGAGAGGCCGCGGAGACCCAGGCGCGCTGGCTGGAGGGGGTTCTGGATGAGGCGGCCGGGCGGGGGATCCCCATCTGGTCAGCGCAGCGCTGGCTGGAGTTCGTGGAAGCGCGCGAGCGGACCGAACTGGAGGCGCTGCGCTGGGATCCCGAGAGCCGGACGCTCCACCTGCGGGTGACGGCTCCGCCCGTTCCCTCCCGCCTCACCATGGCCCTCCCGCTGGAGGTCCCCGGCGGCCGTCTCTCGGAAGTGCAGATCCACGGAGCCTCCGTGCCGCATTCCGAATGGAGCTGGCAGGGGTTCCCTTATGCCTGGATCCCTCTTCCCAGCGGCATCTTGCAGATCTCGGTTCGTTACGCGTAGGACAGCGACTCACGTCATCCGATGCTGCCGATCCGCTACGACCCTTGTTCGAGATCGGTCGGCGCCTCCGGGGATCGGAGGCCGGTATAGAAGACGACCATGAACGCGAATGCCAGATCCACCAGGAAGAACCCGTTGTCCACCATCCCGTGGGCGAGGGTATCCGCCATCGCCCCCGCTGCCCCCCAGCGCCAGGGATCCCGGGAAGCCCCTGAGCGGAGGATTCTCCGCCAGAACAGGACCTGCCAGGCCAGCCCGGCGATCAGCCCCAGCAGGCCGGTGCGGGCCCAGAAGTCCAGGAAGATGTTGTGCGGGTGGGAGAGATTCGGCTCCTGCCACGCATCCGGCCGGATGTAACGGCTGCGATACCAGTAAAGGAAGTTGTCCGGGCCGACTCCAAAGAGGGGATGCTCCCGGATCAGATCCATGGTGCTGGCCCACAGGCGGAGGCGGAAGAAGACGGTGCTGCCCGGGGTGGATGCGCGCCGGGCCAGCGCTTCCCCCACGCGCGGCCCAAGAAGCCCTCCCAGCCCCATCGCTGCGCCGAGGGCGAGGATCCCAAGCCCCCACCGAACCCTTCGTGGCAGCCTTCCCCACCGATCGCGCAGCCACAACCCGCCCATCGTGATCAGCGCCGCCGGGATCCCCAGGAACGCGGCCCCTTCCGAACATGTTCCCATGCCTGGGATCCCCACCATCAGGAGGCCCAGCCCGGCGAGAAGCCGCCCTCGCCGGGAGCGCCCGGCCAGCGTCAGGGCCAGGAGGAACGGGAAGACCCTTCCCAGGTAAAGCGCCAGGTTGTTGGGTGAGCCGAAGGGCCCTCGCATACAGCGCGCGCCGGCCTCCCCGGTGATCAGCCCTACCCCTGTGATTCCCTGCATCAGCCCGACGCCGGCCGCTCCGATCCCGCCCAGCAGGAAGGCCTGCAATACCCCTTCCCACTCTGCGCGCGGGGGCCGCATCGCCCGGGCCAGGGCGTAGAACAGAAGAGGCTCCAGGATCACCATGCGCCACTCCCGCCACGCCACCCGCTGGAACACGGCCAGGGCCGTGCTGAGAGTCGCTGCCCCGAAAAAGACCAGCATCCAGCGATCCGCCGGCTCCCAGGCCCAGGTATTCCTCCTTTCCTTCCCCCAGCGGATCCCCGAATGGAGAAGCCATGCCGCGGCGGTGAGCAGGAGCATCAGCTCGTTCATCGGGAAGGCCTTCTGGAAGAAAGGCTTCGGATACAGATAGAAAGGGGCCCAGAAGGCGGTGAGGGCCAGGCCGAGGGAGGGCCGCCGGATCAGCACGGCCAGCAGCAGCAACGCGGCCAGGGCCGTGAGGGCCACCCGGGGAGCCAGATAGAAGAACCCGCTCAGGGCCAGGCCCAGGCCCAGCCATCGCAGTTCGCCCCCACGCTGGAGCTCCCATGGCTCCCAGGAGATCCACCACATCCCGGCGTAGACCAGCCCGGAGAGCCCCCAGGCGCCCCACAGCCCCAACCGATGGGCCATGGACCCCGTGAGCTCCCGGATCGAGCGGGCGGCGGACCGGCGGGCCTGGAGCGTTCCAGCGATCACCAGCCATCCTCCCACGCCGATCCCGAGCAAACACAAGCCCAGCGCCAGGCGATATCGGAAGAGATCCGGCTGCACCCCGGCCACGCTCCAGCCCACCAGCGCCCATTGCCCCCAGCCCCGCTCGGCTTCCATCCGCACGGTATGCGGCCCATAGGGCAGGTCCTCCGCCACCGGGACGGTGACCACTTCCGGGGTCGCGTAATCCGGGGAGGTCAGGATCAGGTAGGCGCCGCGCGCATCCCGGGGAAGGCGGTTCGCCGGCTGCCCATCCACCCATACGTAGAGATGGGCGCGATACCCGCCCCGTCGGACCCTTAGGGCGAGCCCGGTGCCCTCGAAAACAAAGCTCAAGCGGTCTCCCTCCTCGCGCCCGATATCTGCGCCCAGCGCCGAGAAACGCCATGCGCCCTCGTAGATCGCTCCCGGCGGCGGGCCGTAGGCGCGGCCCTCGGCTCCCTCCTGGGGAACCGAGGCGGGATAGTAACCCGGGGTGAAAGGCGCCGATGACACGGCGGCGCGCAACGCCTCCGCGGCCGGGCGCAGCCGACCGGAGGGATCCACCAGCGCAAATCCCCAACGCGGATCATCCGGCGACGTCTCCGGCCGCCACGTTTCCAGAAACATCGTCCCCATCCAGGGCCATTCCCGGCGGACCCGCGCGATGGCCTCCTGGATGTAGCGGGCCTGCGTGGCCTCATCCACCTGCCCCCAGATCGAGGGGCGGCCGCTCCATCCGGGCGGCAGGGCGTTCCATCCCCAGTGGCTGGCCCAGATCGGTTTCCCCTCATCCCCATAGCGGACCATCACCTCGCGCAGCAAGATGGCCCGGGAGAAGTTCAACACCTCCGGGTCCACCCGCCGATCGTCCGGCCCGGTGTCGAAGCCATAAGGCTTGGCGGCGACAATATCAAAGAATTCCCGGGCGCCCAGCTGATAGAGCTGCTCCAGGAATAACCAGTCCGCCAGGTTCCACGGGCCGCGCTCCACGGTGGGGGCCAGACCGGCCAGCACGATCACGGCATCCGGATCCGCCGCGCGGATCGCGACGGCCGCCTGTTGTAGCATGGCTACGTAAGCCGGGGGATCCGGGAGCCCACCGCCCCATCCGAGGGTGAGGTTGGGTTCATCCCAGATCTGGTAAAAACGCACCCATCGCCCATAGCGCGCCGCGAAAGCGCCCGCAAACCGGGCGAAGTCGGCGGGATCCAGCGGCGGGGCCATGGGCCCCCTTCGCCGGGCTGCCCATCCAGGGCTATCCCCCAGAACGGCTACCAGCTCCAGGCCAGCCGCCCGGACCTCGGCCATCACCTGATCGGCCTCCGTCCAGTCCCAGCGGTCTTTCTCCGGCTGGATCGCCGACCAGGGGAAGAAAACGCGGATCCGCGGGATGCCCAGGGCCTGGATCTGCTCCAGATCGCGCCTCCGCTCTTCGGGCCTCCGTCCAAACAGCGGGACATTCAAGCCCACCCGCGGCTCGCCGGACCACGGGATGGGGGGAGGGAAGCCGGCGATCGTCCCCTGCCAGCGGGCGCGCAACAGCTGCCCGGTCGCTCCCAGCCCGAGCAGCCCGAGGCTGATCAGCAACAGACCCAGCCCAATCCGAAATGAACCTTGCCATCGATCCTGGAGCACCGTCATAGGACTTGCTTCCCTGAGCCGGAACTTCACGAAATGGGCCCTCCGAAGCGGCTACCGGAGGTTCCGAGGAGGCGTGGAAACATGGAGCGTCATGGATCCCATTCCGGCTATCCCGTGCCGCGTCAACGATCACGCCCGGAGGAGGTTCCGCACCACGAACCAGACGTTCGCGGGGCGTTCTCCCAGGCGCCGCATAAAATATGGATACCACTCCGTCCCGTAGGGCACGTATACCCGGACTGTGTATCCCTGGCGCGCCAGGGAGATCTGGAGATCCCGGCGGATCCCATAGAGCATCTGGAACTCGAAGGCGTCGCGGGGGACTTCCCACTCCGCGATCCGGCGCAGCGCGTGCTGGATGATCCGCTCATCATGGGTGGCGATCGCCACGTAAGCGCCTCGCTGCCGCGCCTCCGCGGAGAGCAATCGCTCCATCAACCGCACATAACTCGCATCCACATCCCGTTTGCGGGGATAGGCGATGTGCGGCGGCTCCTGATAGGCCCCCTTGCACAAACGGATCCGGGCGATCCCCTCTTCGATCAGGCGCTCCACGTCCTCCCGGCTTCGATACAGGTAGGCCTGGATCGCAACCCGGGTATTGGGATACTGCGGGGCGAGCCGCCGATACAGCCTCAGGGTGCGCTCCGTGTAAACGCTGCTCTCCATATCGATCTCCACCACCGTCCCGACCTGGGCCGCCCGCTCGATCACCCGCCGCAGGTTCCCCTCGCAGATCTCCTCCCCAATATCCAGGCCCAGGTGGGTCAGCTTCACCGCGAGATGTGGCCGCATCCCCAGCGCGGTCAGGTGGTCCAGGGCGAGCAAGTAATCCTCAGTGGCCCGCATCGCATCGGCGGCGGATTCCACGTTTTCCCCCAGATGGTCCAGGATCCCCCCGATCCCCATGGCCTCCAGCTCCCGGATGGCCCGCAGGCCGTCCTCCAGCCTCTCGCCGGCCACAAAGCGCGAGGCGGCTCGCCAGACGAACCCCCAGCGCATCACCCGCTCCTTCATCGTCCGGTTCCGGGAAAGCGAGACGAAGAGCGCGCGCCACATAGGATCCCCCTGATGTCGAGGATGAGGCCTGGGCCACGCCGCTCACCGCCGGAAATAGGCTTCCAGAACCTCCCGGGCCACTGGCGCTGCGTTCTGAGAACCCTCCCCCCCATTCCAGATGAAAACCAGGATGGCGATCTCCGGCGCCTCTGCGGGCGCGAAGGCCACGAACCAAGCGTGGCTGGGCAGCCGCCGTCCGGAGCACAGCCCCATGCGGAGGGCCAGATCGTCACAGAACTCCGCCGTGCCGGTCTTGCCGGCGATCCGAATCCCTGGGATCTGGGCCCGGACAGCGGTCCCCCGCTCCACGGCGGCCACCATTCCATCACGAACCACCGTTAGATGCTCCGGCGCAATCGGGAGCCGCCCCATGACCTCCGGCTGGAAGGCCTTCAGGAGATTGCCATCCGGGCCCGCGATCTCACGAACCAGGGTGGGCCGGTAAAGGGTTCCCCCATTGGCGATGGCGCTGATGGCGTTGAGGAGTTGCAGGGGTGTCACCAGCAGGTACCCCTGCCCGATCCCCAGGTTGTAGGTATCGCCGGTGGACCAGGTCTCCCCGAAGGTTTTCCGCTTCCACTCCGGATCTGGCACCTGCCCGGCCGCCTCCCCGGGCAGCTCGATCCCGGTCGGGCGCCCCAGGCCGAAGGCATGCATATAGCGCACCAGGCGCTCGATCCCCAGCCCCTCGAACACGGGCTCCCCCGGCACATCATACCCCCCAGCGACCTTGTAGAAGAACACATTGCAGGAGTTGGCCAGGGCATCCACCACATCCTGCCAGCCATGGCCGGAGCGCAACCAGCAGAAGAAATGCTGGGCCAGCCCCGGATCGTTGGGGAAATACCGGTTGGGGATCACGATCTCTCCCGGATCGAACAGCCGGGTTCGGGGCGTGATCACCCCTTCCTGGAGCGCGGCGGCCGCCACGATAGGCTTGAAGGAGGAGCCCGGCGCAAATTGAGAGGCGATCGCGTGGTTGAGCAGCGGCGCAAAGGGATCCTCCACCAGGCGGCTGTATGCCTGAGGGAGATCGGGGCTGACGAACCAGTTGTTATCGTAATCCGGGAGGCTGACCATGGCCAGGATCTCCCCGGTCGTCGGCCGCATCGCGAGGACCACCCCCCGCCGCGTGATCTCCCGGCCGGCGATGCGGTTCAGCTCTTCCAACTTGGCCTGCAGGGCCGCCCGCGCAGCCGCCTGCAGCTCCAGATCCAGCGTGAGCGTGATCCGCGCCCCAGCCTGGGGAGGGATCTCCGCCAGCACCCGCACCGGCCGCCCCCGCGCATCCTCCTCCACATAACGAGCCCCTTTGGTCCCTCGCAGCCATGGCTCCAGAGCATATTCCAGGCCACTGAGACCCACCCGATCCACCGCCGGATCATAACCCTGGGCCTGATAACGAGCGGCCTGCTCCGCGGGGATACGCCCCACGAAGCCCACCACATGGGCGGTCAACGGGCCAGTCGGATATCGCCGTTGCAAAACAAGCTCCACCTGAACGCCAGGGAGACGGCTGCTTTCTTCCATCAGACGGAAGGCAATCTCCCGATCCACCGGCTCCTTCAGGACCAGCGGCCGGAAGGGGGCCTCCCGGGCGGCGGCCTGGATCCGCTCCCGGATCCCCGGGCCGCCTTGCCCCTGCGCCGAGGCCCCGCCGCTTTCCACCGGTATGCCCAGCCATCGGCTGAGCTGCTGGAAGATCGCCTCCCGCTGGGCGGGGTCCTCTGGCAGATCTCCCGGGGTTACCAGGACCCGGAAAGCCGGGTCGTTCTGAACCAGCGGGCGACCCTGGCGGTCCAGGAGAATCCCCCGGGGGGCCTCCAGTGGGATCACCCGGAGGCGATTCCGCTCCCCCAGCGCCCGATACCCGGGTCCTTCCACGATCTGGAGCCGGTAGAGGCGATAGCCCAGACCGGCGAATCCGAGGGCGATGACCAGTGCCCAGAGGATCAAGCGAAGATGCGGAGAAGGAGGTGGCGGTGGAGGGGAACGGAACACCGCCACGCTATCCAGGGCCTCCGCCTCACGAGGTGGGTAAGGTTCCGACATCGCGGGTTCCCGTTGACCCCTCAGGGTTGGAAAACTGCTCAAAGCCTCAACCTACTCTATGGGTCGCTCCATCGCGCGCAGGGAAAGGGGGATAGCCCCCCCTTCCCGATGGCCTTGCGGCCGTTTCCTCATCGATGTAACACGGGACGTTCCGGGCGTGGGCGGAGCGCCCGGAACAGCGGATAAAGCAGCAGCATCCCGATCGTATTCCAGAGCGCCTCCGGCAGCATGATCTGCCGGAACGCCGCGTTCCAGTCCATCGGATATTGTAAGGCCATCAGGAGGAATCCTCGAACCCCCTCCATCAGGAAGGTGCCCGTGGTGGCCACCAGCGTCGGCATGATCAACCGCCCCCGGAAAACCGGTCGGCTGAGCCCATGGGCGAGCGGAACAACAGCCATCAGAGCCAGGGCGCTGAGGCCCAACGGCCCTCCGGAGAAGAGATCCAGCCACAGTCCCCCAGCCAGCGCCCATCCCCATCCTTCCTCCAGGGGTGCGAGAAAGGCCACCGTGGCGACCGCCAGGAACACCAGGTTCGGTCGCCCGGGATGCGGGATCCCCATCGGGATCCAGGTGGCCTGAAGCAAAGCCGCCAACCCCAGAACGCCGAGCGTTCGCAGCCACTTCCTGCGCATCCTGGGTTTCCTTTCCTCGTTCTCTTTCTCTGGGGAGGGGGCCCTCGGACCTAACCCCCTGGCCCCCTTTCCTATGAGGGAAGGGGGCGCCTAAAAATCCCCCCTCCCCGTTTCGGGGAGGGGAAATCGGGCGGTCGCCTACCTGCGGATGATCATTTCGCAGGAGTCAGCCCCTTCCCTCAAGGCAGAGCCTCCATCCCGGGGAAGCTGGTGATCACCAGCACATAGCTTAAACGCCGGGGATCGACGGCGGGCTGGATGCGGGCGCGCTGGAAGGGCTCGCGGCCCTGCAGCACTTCGGCAACCTGGCCGATGACCAGCGCCCGGGGGATCTGGCCGCCCACCCCGGAGGTCAGCACCACATCCCCCGGAAGGATCTGCTCATCGGGCCGCACGAAATCCAGCACCAGGCTTCCGTCCGGCTGGCCGATGACGATTCCGGTTGCCCGGGTGGTCTGCAAGAGTGCCCCTACCTGACTTCCGCCGTCGTTCAGCAGGCGCACCCGGGATCGATTGAGGCTCGCAGAGGCGACCCGGCCGACCAGGGCCGAACCCTGAGTGATCACGGCCATCCCTTCTCGAACTCCCTGGCGGATCCCCACATCCAGAATGAGAAACCGAAGATAGGGATCCGTCTCGTAACCGATCACCGTGGCGGTCACGAAGGTGGTCTGGGGGTTCTCCCGAACGATCCCCAGCAGCGCTTTCAATTCAGCGTTCTCAGCGGCCAGCTCCCGCAGGCGTAGGTTCTCCGTCTGCAGATCCTCCACCTGGACCCGCAAGCGCGTCACTTCCTCCCGGAGATCGCGGATCTCCCGGAGGAATCCCACAGCGTCCATGGCGTTCCGCCCCAGATCCGCGATAAGCCGCTGAAGGGGGGTCAGAGGAATCGTCAGGAGGGACTCCACAGGTTGAAGCCATCCCAGGCCGTGGAGGAACAGAAGCACAATAGCCAGGCCCACCCACCACCCAGCCGTCCCCCATGGACGTCGATCTCCTGGAGGCAAGGCCCATTCTCCTCCTTATCTCCGAGTTGCGTTCCCTTAGCGGGCGATCGGCTGGCCGATGCGCACCGGTGATCGGGGCGGCCGGCCGCGATCCAGCGAGCTCAGCACCCGGTGCCAGGTGTCCAGGTTCTCCAGGACCTTCGCGGCCCCCAGGGCGACTGCCGTGACCGGATTCGGGGGCACCCAGCATCGGATCCGGGTCTCCTCGGTCAGGCGCTGGGCCAGGCCTTTGAGCTGGGCCCCGCCGCCAACCAGCGCAATGCCGATCTCCATGATGTCGGCGACCAGCTCCGGTGGCGTCTCATCCAGGACCGATTTCACCGTGTCCACGATGATGCCCACTGCCTCCCGTAGCGCTTCGCGGATCTCAATGCTGGAAACCTCGATGGCATCCGGCAACCCGGTGATCAGGTTCCGGCCCCGGACCACCATGGTTCGCTCCTCGGGCAGGGGATAGGCGGACCCGATCTCGATCTTCACCCGCTCGGCCATCCGCTCGCCGATGAGCAGATTGTAGCGCTGACGCATGTAGTGAATGATCGCCTCGTCCATCTCGTCCCCAGCCACCCGGACGGAGCGTCCGACGACGATCCCGCCGAGGGCGAAGACCGCCACCTCCGTGGTTCCACCCCCGATATCCACCACCATGCTCCCCCGGGCCTCGGCGACAGGGAGGCCGATCCCGATCGCTGCCGCCAGGGGTTCCTCAATCAAGAAGGCGGCCCGGGCACCGGCGGCGAGGCAGGCATCATGCACGGCGCGGCGCTCGACTTCCGTCACCCCGCTGGGGATCCCCACCACCACCCGCGGGCGGGGGATCGGAACCGGGACCTGCTGGTGGGCTTTGCGGATGAACTCGCCGATCATCTCCCGGGTCACTTCGAACTCCGAGATCACGCCGTCCCGCAACGGGCGGATGGCCACAATGTGCGCGGGGGTCCGGCCGACCATCTCCTTGGCTGCCTCCCCCACCGCCAGCACCTGCCGGGAGCGCCGGTCAATCGCTACCCAGGAGGGCTCATGGATCACAATCCCTTTTCCCCGAACGCACACCAGCGTGGTTGCAGTTCCCAGGTCGATCCCGATATCCAGGGAGAGCCATCCGAACAACGCGTCGATCGGATTCCACACCGGTTCTTCGCTCCAGAGCCAGGATGATACCCTTTGCCATTGGATGCCCCACGGGAAAGCCATCCCAGGGAATGGCCGGGGCCATGCCACCGTTTCTACGGAGTCCGGGCTGGATTATACGGGGGGCCTGCCCATTCAGCAACCGCTCTCCCCGGGCTTCTCTCTCCGGGTTCCAGAGAGGGCGGACGAGCGCTCTGCGGTCAGGTGACCTCTTCTTCGGGGCGGAACGATGCGGCGTCTCCTCCTTCGTCAGCGGGGGCGACCTCGGGAAAGCCCAGCTGATAGAGGATCTCCCGCTGGACGGCCCACATCCGGTGCCGCTCTGCTTCGGCTTCGTGATCATAACCTAACAGGTGCAGAACCCCATGCACGGTCAGCAATGCCAGTTCCCCGTCCAGCGGGTGGCCTTCCCGCTGGGCCTGACGAACCGCATAGGGGAAAGCGATCACCACATCGCCCAGATATCGGATGCCGGGGGGGATTTCTACCTGGGTGGGGAAGGACAGCACATCCGTGGGCGCATCGATCCCCCGATAGGTCCGGTTCAGCTGGCGGATGGTTTCCTCATCCACCAGCGCCACCGTCAGCGTGGCGCGGTTTTCCAGGCCGTGGCGTTGAAGGACCACGCGGGCGGCCCGCCGCAGCCCGGCGATGCGCCCGGGCGCATGATACGCCCGGGGCGCCCGGATTTCAATTCGAACGCGCGGGGATCGCTTTCCCCCCATTGGAACCCTCCCGGATCCAGGAGCCCACCAGCCGGCCCCTGGGCGATTGGGTTTGGGGTGCGGATCGGACGGCACAACCATCTGCTTCCCGCCCCTCTGTCTCCTTCAACGCTTCAATGAGAGGAGGTCTCCGGATACATCAGGCGAGGATGGAACATCCCTTGGAAGACCTGCAGGAACGCCTCGCGGATTCCCTGGAGATCCTGCATGGTCAGTGGCGCCTCATCCAGCTGGCCCGACCGGATGCGCTCCTGGAACACTCGCTCCAGGATCTGGGCCAGCTCCTGGGGGTCCTTCGGCCGCGCCGCCCGAACTGCGGCCTCGCAGCCATCGGCGAGCATCACAATCGCCGTTTCCTTGCTCCGGGGCCGTGGCCCCCGGTAGCAGAAGGCCGCCCGATCGACTTTCTCCGGATCCCCAGCTTCCTGGACAGCACGATGATAAGGGATCGTCACACACAGCGTCCCATGATGCTCCTGGATGAAAGCCCGGACCCGGCGGGGCAGGTGGTAGCGTCGGGCCAGCGCCAGGCCGTCTTCCACATGGCGAAGGATCGCCTGCGCGCTGGCATAGGGATCCATCTGCTCATGAGGGTTATCCCCGTTCGTCTGATTCTCCACGAATAAATAGGGGCGGACCATTTTCCCGATATCGTGATACAGGGCGCCCACCCGGGCCAGAAGGGGATCCGCGCCGATCCGCAGGGCTGCCTGTTCCGCCAGGTTAGCGACCATCAGGGTGTGGTGATAGGTTCCCGGAGCCCGCACCATCAGCTGCCGCAGGAGGGGGTGGGTCGGGCGGGCCAGTTCCAGCAGGTGAAGGGGTGTGGTGACATCGAAGAGAGTGCCCAGCATGATGAACCCGATCAGGGTGATCGTAACCGAAAGGGCGCCCGCCAGCAATCCCATTCCGCCGGTGATCAGCATCCTCAGCGGGGAGAACGATCCGCTCTCTACGGTGGCCGCGATGCCGATCAGTCCGGTGACTGTGCCTGCGCTCAATCCGGCCACCAACAGGGTCTGAAAGCGCTCCAGCCGGTGGAGCATCAGAATGGTTAACCAGTTAGCCAGGAGGGAAGCGGCAAGGAAGGCAGGCGTTCGGTCGGCGATCAGCCCGAACCACAGCGACCAGATCGCGCTGAGCAGCAGCGCCGGCACGGTGCCCAGGCCGGTGGCCATCAGCATGCCCAGCGCGGCGGTGGGGAAGGCCCAGATCCATTCAGGCGCGAAAACGGTGATCAGGCGCGCGCTCAGCGTGAAGAGCAAAAAGAGCCCCAGCAGGGCCAGCGGGCGTCGCGGGCGCTCCTGAACCTCCGGGACAAGACGCTGGAGGACCAGCAGGAGTCCGATCACCCCGAGCCCCGCGATGGTGCCCCGGGCGATGGGGAGATGCCCGGGGGTCGCCGGGGCGATCAGACCGTATTGTTGAAGGGCCTCCAGTGCCAGTGCGTCCAGGATATCCCCCTGGCGGATGATGGCCTCGCCGGCGCGGATGTGCCGGATCTGAGGCGGGACAGCCTCCCGGGCCCGCCGGCGGGCCGCCTCCGTCGCCTCCGCATCCAGCACGCTGTTCGGGACGATCAGGGGGGTCACCAGGCGGACCACCAGGCTGGCCTCCTCCTCGGTCAGGCGAGCGGTGACCTGACGGGGAAGCCCCCGGAGCACGGCGAAGATTTCATCCTCCCGAATGGGCTCCCGCATGATTTGATCCAGCAGCCTCAGGGCCTCGCTGGTGATCAGCTCCCATCGGGAGGAATCCACGGTCAGCAAACGAAGGCGCTGCTCCGGGGAGAGACGGGGATCCCGGATCATCTGCTCCAGCCGGCGGGCTTTTTCCTCCAGCGGAAGGGTTTCCCCCCGGAGCTGCCCGATTGCCTCCAGGCTCTGGCGGAGCTTCTCCACCTGCTGCCGGGCGATGCGAGGATCCGGGCCGGTGTAGATGGGCGCGACCCGGGCCGCCGCTGCTTCGCGAGCCTGCTCGGTCAGGACGGCGCTGGGATAGTGGAGTTCATAGGGGGCGAAGATGGTCTGTGGGGCGGCCTGTCCGATCTGCCATGCCTGGCTGGCCCCATCGTCGATCGGCCAGGCCACCAGGGCAACCATCAGCAACCCCAGGGTCAGCGACCAGCTGACCCAGCCGATCGTCCACAGGACCCGACGCCATGGGATGGCTCGGACGAGGTGGATCAGCGGTTTCCCTCCCATCCCGCGGCTCATCCAACCCGGCATGTCCGCATGCCCTCCGCCCTTTGGCTTCGTGGCCCCGACGGCATGGGATGGGTGGGCACATTGGAAAGGTACCCATCGGCCTGGAGCAGGATTAACCTCCTGGCGTTTCCAGTTGGGGAGTCGATTGTCCCGCTCATTCCCGATCCTCCACCCAGAGCAGCACGGATCGTTCCCGACTTTCCCAGTGCCAGCGGGTGCGAGGGGGGAGGACCGCCAGCTCTCCGGGGCCCAGGATCCCGCGGACTGGCTCCGGCCACTCCGGCCGGTGGGCCTCCATGGCGATTTCCCCCCGCAGCAGCAGCACGAACGCCGGCCCCTGAGTTTCCCACTCGGGGGAAGATCCGCTCCCTCGAATCCCCTGGTAGCGGACGGCATGGGCTTCCAGCAGCAGGGCGGGCGTGAAATCCGGATAGCTTCGAAGGTGATCATGAATGCGGATGGTGATCAGAGGGCCTGCTGCCGGTTCGCTGATCCGAAAATCGCCGTTCCGGCGCTCGGGCATCAGATCCTTTCGAAACAATAATACCAGGGAGGGCACCCGGGATCCGGAGCGATGCGCCATCCCCCGAGGGATCCGGATCAGCTCATCGGGCTTCAGGGTCACCTCCTGGCGATCCGTCCAGAAGGTGACCAGCCCCTCGTAGACCAGAAACACCTCATCGAACTCCGGGTGGCGGTGCCGGGTGACCTCGCCAAAGGAGCGATAGGCGTAAACGTGAACCGTTCCGAACCGGGCGATCGGGTAAACCTGAAACGGCTCCACCAAGCTCTCACGGATTTCCGGGATCGAGGCCCGAAAGATCATTCCGGTCTGCTCCGCTGACCAGAAGCGTGTGGGGGGACATCTCTGCCGGCTCTACATGGACAATGATATGCTGAAGCTGAGGATAGCGTTGTCGCAGTTCCTGCTCCACAGCCTCCGCTTGTCGGTGGGCTTCCTCCAGGGGCGTCTGACCGGCCACCTGGCAGATCAGCGCCGCATCGTAGCCCGCTTCGTGGGGGTAGAGGCGGACCTCCCGGCATGATCCGGGGCCGAAGATCCGCTCGACGGCCTCCCGGGCGGCGATCGCCAGGTCTTCTGGGGCCTCCATGCCGGCCGCCCGTGGCCCATGGGCTCGGGGCTCCATGTGGGTGGTCACCGTGAGGATCTGCGGGAAGTGTTCCCGGACCCTTCGTTCCAGCTCCGTAACCCGGGCATGGGCCTCCTCCACGGATAGTGCTTCATCGACCTCCACATGGAGGCCGATATGATAGCCTTCCGGTGTCTGGACCCCGTGGAGCTCATGCACGCCCAGCCCGAGCCGGTCGGCCAGGTTTCGCAGGCGAATGGTCATGGCTTCCCATTCCGAGGAAGGAGGCAGACGGCCGGGCTCGATATGGACCACGGCATCCACCACGCCTGGGATCTCCGCTTTCAATCGCTCTTCAACTTCCGTGGCGATGGCATGGGCCTGCTCGGTGCTCATGGCTGGATCCACTTTGAGGTGAAGATCCACGTAGGTCTCATCGGGCGTTCCCCGGCTGCGCACCCGGTGGATGGCGCGCACCCCGGGCACCGACAGGGCCACTCGTTCCACCTCGGCGGGATCCACGGCGGCGCTATCGGTGAGCACCATGGCGGTGGATCGAAGGATCCGCAGGCCAGCGGAGAGGATCACGCCCACCACGCCCAGTGCCACCACCGGATCCAGCCAGGGGAGCCCCAGGCGGGCGGCGGCCAGGCTGGCCAGGACGGACAGCGTGACGAAGACGTCGGTGCGGGTGTGGAGGGCGTCGGCCATCAGGATGCTGCTGCGCAACCGTGCCCCCTGGCGGGCCTCATAATGGGAGATCGCGAAATTCATCGGCAAGGTGAGCAGCATCAGCAGGAACAGCGGCCCGCTCACCTCCGGTTGCCCGCCCAGGAGCAGCCGTTCGATCACCCCCCGGATGACCTCCAGGGAGGCCATCAGCAGGAAGATCCCCAGGATGAGGGTGGCGATGGCCTCATACTTGCGATGGCCGTAGGGATGGTTACGATCCGGCGGCCGGGAGGCGAGGGCGATCCCCACCAGCCCGATGACGTTGGCCGAGGCGTCCAGCCCGCTGTGGAACGCGTCGGCCAGTGCGCTCAGCGCTCCTGCTTGCAGGCCGACGAGGAGCTTGATCAGAGTCACTGCGAGATTGGTCCCCAGGACAATCCACAGCACTCGCTGCACCTGGCGCTGATACATCCCATGTTCCCCTTTGGGTGAGAGGGCCATGAGTCCCCAGTGTGCCCGCCCCGTGGGCGATCATTCCCGCTGGCCGGTTTTGCGGGACGACGCATCGGGCGAGGTGGCCTGCCCCGCTCTCGCCTCCCCGGGGATTTAGGGGCCGGGCTGGCATAGGGTCTCCTGATCAGGATCCGGTGCTGGGTCGATGCATGTTGCCCAGGAAGACCTGAAGCGTGTCCACAGGCACCGGAAAGATGATGGTGGAGTTCTTTTCCATCGAGATCTCGGTCAGTGTTTGCAGGTAGCGCAGCTGAAGGGCGGCGGGTTCGGAGGCGATCATCCGGGCAGCCTCCACTAGGGTCTTCGCCGCCTGGTATTCGCCCTCTGCATGGATGATTTTGGCCCGCTTCTCCCGCTCTGCCTCCGCCTGCCGGGCCATCGCCCGCTGCATTCCCTGCGGCAGCTCCACGTCCTTCACCTCCACCATCACCACCTTGATCCCCCAGGAATCCGTTGCCTCATCCAGGATCTGCCGCAGGTGCGCATTGACCTTGTCCCGATGGGCGAGCAGCTCGTCCAGTTCCGACTGGCCCAAAACGCTGCGGAGGGTCGTCTGGGCCAGATTCCAGGTCGCGGCCTTGAAATCCTCTACCTGGGTGATGGCCTTCGCCGGATCGATCACGCGATAGAAGACGACGGCGTTCACCTTCACCGTGACGTTATCCCGGGTGATGGCCTCCTGGGGAGGCACATCGAAGGTCATCAGCCGCAGGTTGACCCGAATCACCCGATCGATGATCGGGATGACGAGGAAAAGGCCAGGGCCCTTGGTGGCGTGATATCGGCCCAGCCGTAATACCACACCCCGTTCCCACTCCGGCAGGATCCGGATGGCCGACGAAAGCAGGACCAGGATGGCCACAGCAACAGGAATGCCCCACACGATCCATTCCATTGGAACATTCTCCTTTCGCCCCAGCAGGTGAAGCTTTGATCCCCTGTTCCGGCGGCCGCCGATCGATCTGTTTCCGCTCTCATTGTAACTCAATTGGCCGGAGCGAATAGGGGTGGGACAGGCATGGCCGATGAACCGGAGGATTCGCTCCGCCCGGCCAATTCCGAACTGTTTGCTTTTTCCCTTTAATTAATTAAACTGGGAGCGCTTCAGACCTGGTTGTTTCCTGGCCTCTATGGCTCCAAGGGTCCAATCTCTGTTCTCGATAGCGGGGGGCCCATGATCGAATTGGTGTGTAATCTGCATAGCCATACGCGCTTCTCGGATGGGGTCGGCTTTCATCGGGATGTTGTAGCGGCCGCGGCCCGGGCCGGCCTGGATGTGGTGGGGGTGACAGATCATAACGTGTGGGTTGGAGGAGTGCAGGGCTACTATGATCGGGTCCTCCTGCTGGTGGGCGAGGAGATCCATGACCCATGCCGGCAGCCTCAGGCGAATCATGCCCTCATCCTGGGGGCCGGGCGGGAGCTGTCCATGTGGGCGGCTTCTCCTCAGGCTCTGATCGATGCGGCCCGGGAGCAGGGGGCCCTGGTCTTCCTGGCTCATCCGGTGGAGTATACGCCGCGCTGGCTGCAGGATTGGCTGGGGGAGCCAGCTCTCCCCTGGGTGGATCGAGCGGTGGTGGGGTTTACGGGCCTGGAGATCTGGAACACGATGAGCGAGTTCAAGGCCCGGCTGAGGACTCCCCTCCACGCGTTGTATTACGCCTTCTTCCCTCCGCGTTTTCTCAGGGGCCCGTTCCCCGAGGCGATCCGCTGGTGGGAGCAGTTATGGCTCTCCGAGGTCCCGGCGGTGGCCATCGGTGGGGCGGATGCGCACGGACATGCCTACACGCTGGGGCCGTGGCGGCGCGTGCTTTTCCCCTACGAATGGTTGTTCCGTGCGGTGAACACCCATGTCCTGGTGGATCGTCCCCTCCAGCGTCGTCCTGAGGCGGACTGGTTGGTGATCCGCGATGCCTTGCAGGCAGGCCGTGTCTGGGTGGCCAACGATCTGCTGGGGTCCTCGCGGGGTTTTCGATTTGAGGCCCGTAGTGGGCACCGGCGGGCGACCATGGGGGAAACGCTGCGTCGGGCGGGGGCTGTTCATATCGAGGCGGTTGCCCCGGCTCCCGGGGAGTTCCGGCTGATCCGTTTTGGGAAGGGAGTGGTGGCCCGGGCCCGCGGGCGGGGATTGCATTATCTCACGGCGGAACCGGGGATTTATCGAATTGAAGTGTATCGCGGGGGTCGCCTCTGGATTCTGACCAATCCGATTCGGGTGATTTGAGGGAAGGGCCCATGCGGGCGCTGGTGACGGGCGGGGCGGGTTTCATCGGTTCGCATCTGGTGGAGCGCTTGCTGGCGGAGGGATATTCCGTCACCGTTCTGGATGATCTCAGTGGAGGTCGATTGGAGAACCTGGATGGTGTGCGCGATCATCCGGGGCTCCAGGTGATTATCGGGGATGTGCGGGATCGAGCCGCGCTTCAGGCGGCTCTGGAAGAGGTGGAGATGGTTTTTCATCTGGCGGCGGTGGTGGGAGTTCCCCGGGTGCTGGCGGATCCCCTGCGGACGATCCAGGTGAATGTGGAGGGAACGGAGCGGGTTTTGGAGGCGTGTGCTGAGCGCGGGATTCCGGTTTGCGTGGCTTCCTCCTCGGAGGTTTACGGGAAGGGGGTGCGCTGGCCGGCGGGGGAGGCGGATGATCTGCGGCTGGGCCCGCCGACGGTTTCGCGCTGGGCCTATGCGGTGAGTAAGCTGCTGGATGAGCACCTGGCGGTGGCCTGGGCACGCCGGGGCCTTCAGGTCAGCGTGGTTCGCTATTTTAACGTCTACGGCCCGCGGGCGGATCCCCATGGCTACGGCTATGTTGTCGCCCGATTTATGGATCAGGCCCTTCGGGGGGAGCCGCTGACCGTTTATGGAGATGGGCGGCAGACCCGTTCGTTTATTTATGTGGAGGATGCGGTGGAGGGAACGTTGCGGGCCGGATGGTTGCCCGCGGCCTTCGGCCATGTTTTCAACATCGGGCATCCCGAGGAGATCTCCATCCTCGCCCTGGCGGAGAAGATCCGGTCGATTTCGGGCTCCCGGGCGCCGATCCGCTTTCTCCCCTTCTCCGAGGTCTATGGGCCGGATTTTGAGGAGGTTCCCCATCGGGTTCCGGATGTCTCGAAGGCTCGTGCCTTGCTGGGTTTTGAGGCCCGT
>NZ_DAOUCJ010000073.1 GCF_034432235.1 Thermoflexus sp.
TGGAGGTTCCCGAGGACCCGGAAGAATTTCGGCGATGGCTAAAGAAAATCAAATCCACTTCATCTGTAGCCAAAGCAGCGGGTTTCAAGAGCTGGCGTCCGTTTGCCAAAAAGGCCCGTGCGTATCACCTAGGCTTTTTGGAAGACAAGATCATCGTAGCCATGTCAGGCCCTTCTAAGGGTGGGTGGCTGGTGTATGATCCGAAGAAGACGAAGGAGTTTCCTCCGGACACGCCGCTGGAGGAGGTGGTGCGGGTGATCTGGGAAGACATCCGCTCCACCCCAGAGTTGTGGGAAGAAGATGCGCCTTAACAACGGCATAGCCGGGCTTGTAATTCCTTCGCGGCCTTCCCCGCAATGTCATTGGATGGGAGAGCGGCCTCTTCCCCACCGACCGCCGCTTCACCGGCCAGCGGTGGGAGGGGGTGCTGGGCCTGTATGATTACCGGGCTCGCTTCTATGACCCGGTGTTGGGACGGTTCATCCAACCGGATCCCATTGTCCCGGAGCCCGGGAACCCCCAGGCGCTCAACCGGTATGCCTATGTCTACAACAACCCCCTGCACTACACCGATCCCAGCGGGCATTGCCCCTGGTGCGGGGTCATCGGATTTGGAGCTCTGATCGGCGCGGGGGTGAGCTACGGCTGGGCACAGAAGTCATCCGCGCAGCCATCCGAGGGGATCACCAGGAGCCGGCTCAGGGGGTCGGAACGGGGTAACGGCCCCTTCCCCATCGAGACCGCTACGGGGCCGCCGCCCCTCCCCGATCCTCTAAACCCGCATCGATCGCCCGCAAGAGTTTCCACACAAAGTCCTCTGTGCGGGCCACTACCTCCGGATCCACATTCTCATATACGTCCGATGGCTGATGCCAGTGGGGAAGCACGCCGTCCGGCCGCAAATTGACGAAAGGGAGAACCCGCCAGCCCGCCCGAACGGCCGGCGCCCCATCGGTGTAGGCGCCCCGGAAGTTCGGCCAGCGATAGGCGCCGAGCTCCGGATGGCTGCGAGCGATCCCATCGGCCAGCGCGAGCAGCTCCGGGTCGCTGCGCAGGGGCCACAGCATCGTCTCCTGAACCAGATAACATGGGCCGCTCCCGGGACCGCCCAGGGTGTCCAGGACGATAAAAATGGGGCGCCCGAGGTCTGCATGCTGTCGGATGAAGGCGGCGGCCCCATAGGCGCCGACTTCCTCGCAACCCGTGCACAGCGCCCATACCTCCGTGCGCTGAAGGGGCTCCCGACGAAGCCGCTCCGCCAGCGCCAGGACCATCCCGGCGCCGGTGGCGTTGTCGTTCGCGCCGCACGTGTAGGGCGTGAGGTCCGCCTGGACGGCGATGGCAAAGACCGCGGCGAGCAGCAGCCCCGGCAGCAGCGCCGGCAGGCCCCAGTTCGGGTTCCCGGTGATCGCGCCGATCAAAAACAGACCCCCGATCCCCACTGCCCCAGGAAGCCCCAGGGTCACCAGCATCCGGTAGATCGCCAGCGCTCGAAGGGAGGAAAACGCCCACGGCGTGCGATGGGTGTCCAGATGACCACACAGGATCACCCGTTGCTGGACCGGCCCGGCCGGCGGCAGGATGGCATAGACGTTCTGGCTTCGCCCCCTGGGAACCAGCCATCGGAGGGGGTTCGGCGTGAAGGTGAGCTCCAGCGCCGTGCAGAGGACCAGCAGGAAGAGGCCGAGGGCGGCGATCCATCGGCCGCCGATGAAGAAAACCGGGAACATCAGGAGCATCCCCCCGGTGGCGATGGCGAAAGGACGCCATGCCGAGGTGGCGCTCACGAAAGGCTCCACCCGTGGCTCCAGCCCCAGCTCCCGGAACACGCGGACGGCATATTCCGCAGCTTTCCGCTCCGCGTCCGTGGTGCTTCCCCGGGGTCCGATGGTCCCCGTTAGATAGGCCACGTGGTCCATCGTGGAAGCCATGGGCGCTCCTCGCTTTCGATGGAAGATCCTCCCACAGGCATCGCTTCTCCCATGGCGTGGGCCGTTCCGGATGGCCCACGCCATGCAAAGCGCGGAGCCCCGTCTATTGCTCCAGCAACCATTCCAGCCCCAGCTCTCGAAGCTTCTCCGGCGCAGGCACCCCTTCCCGGGTCCAGCCCGCCAGCTCGTAATAGCGATCCAGGGCTCGCTCCATGGCTTCCCGATCCAGGGCCATGCCGGCGGTGGGGCCTGTTCCCTGCAGGGCTTTAAAGAATTTCTTCGGAAGCTGATCCGCCCGGCGATCCAGGCCTTCCCGCGCATTGAACCACCGCAGCATATTCAGACGGCGCTCCCCGATCCGCAACAGCTCCTCCAGGGTGAAATCCGTCCAGCCGGTCACCGCGCGGACCATCCGCACCGTCTCCTCAGGCCCGTAGAGGGTCCAGGCCGGGCCATACACGAACTGGCACAATCCTGCTGAATCCAGAAATGAATAGAACAGCTGGGTGAGATAAGCGAAGCGGATTTTCTCATCGCTCAGGCTGTACAGAGGCTGGGGCTGGGTCAGACCCAGGAGCGCCAGGCGCTGGAGGTAGAGATCCGAGGCGCCTTCCTCATACATGGGATCATGTTCGCTGGATTGATGGTCCGCGCCGAAGGGGTTCACCGCGTAGATCAGGCCGAGGGAGCGCTTGGCGTGGGGCATGTGGGCCGGGGCCTCCTGGTTCTTCACGGTGATCAGAAACTCATGGCCCTTCCCCAGCCGGTCGGCAGCCCGGGCGGAGCCTTCGGCCAGGACATCGCCGATGCCCTCCCGCTTCAGGATCATCTCCAGGAGGCGGAGCATCGCCTCCGGGTCGCCGAAGCGCAGCGGGAAGCCGATCTCCGCCTCGGTGAGGACCCCGTTCTCGAAACACTCCATCGCCCAGGCGATGGTCGCCCCGCAGGAGATGGTGTCTACCCCATACTGGTTGCACATCTGGTTAGCCAGGGCGATCGCATTCAGATCATCGATCCCACAATAGGAGCCGAAGGTCGCGATGGTTTCATACTCCGGCCCGCCGTAGAACGGATCCACCTTTCGGCCGTTCCATTCCGTTTCCACCACCCGCTTGCAGCGGACGACGCAGGCATAGCAGGTGTCGCGTTCTTTGAGGATCGTTTCGGCCATCCGTTCGCCGGTGATCTTCTCAAAACCCTCGAATTGCCCGGCGTTGTAGTTATAAGCGGGCAAAGTGCCAGCCATCTGCTGCCAGGCGACTACGCTGGCCGTCCCATAGAGGGCCAACCCCTGGACATCGGGGTTGTCCTCGATATGGCGGGCTCCCCACTGAGCCAGCTCCGCCAGCGCCTTCGGATCCGCGATCGCCACCCTTCGACGGCCCCGAACAGCGATGGCCTTCAGGTTCTTGGAGCCCATCACCGCCCCCATCCCGGTGCGGCCGTTGGCCCGATTGGACATGTTCATAATCGCTGCGAAACGAACGAGACGCTCGCCGGCCGGCCCGATCTGAGCGATTTCGATCTGATCGTCCCCCAGCTCCTCCTGAAGCATCCGCTCCGCCTCGCCGGTGATCCGACCCCACAGGTGAGCGGCATCCCGCAGCTCGGCCTCGCCGTCATGGATCCAGAGATAAACGGGCTTGGGGGCGCGGCCCCGGATCACCAGCCCATCGAACCCCGCGTATTTCAGCTCCGCCGGGAAGAAACCCCCGCTCTGGGAATCCCCGATGGCACCCGTGAGGGGGGATTTGGCGTTCGCCATCAGGCGGGATTGCCCGGAGATCGGCGCCCCAGTGAGGGGGCTGAGGAAGAGGGTGAGGATGTTGCGGGGATCAAAGGGATCAACGCCTGGAGGCATCTCTCGCAGGATGTAGTAAAGCCCCATCGCGCTGCCGCCCATATAGGTGCGATAAAACGATTCCGGCGGCGTCTCCACCCACAGGCGGCCTTCCGTAAGATCCACGTGGAGAATACGGCCCGCATATCCGTAAGCCATGGCTGCCCTCCTGGTTTACAGGGTGAAGCATGTGGATCCTGTTCAAAATCCGCGCGATGAAATTTGATGGAAGGGAGGCTCTCGTCGGTGAACCTTTCCCATCAAATCCCGAAGGGCTTCCCGCGCGGACGCGTAGGCCTGTGGATCCCGTTCCTGCAAGCTCAACGCCTCAAACTCCTCCTCATCCAGAACCAGAACCTCCCCCGTCGGCGTCACGAAGAGATCCAGCGCCAAGTCCCGGATCTCGATCTCATCCTCCGAGACCTGCGGGGGATATGTGATGTCGCAATACCAGCCCTTTAACCGATCGTCCCCATGGCTATGGATCTCATAGATCACAAACCAGCGGCCCGGGAAGAAATACTCAACGAACCGATCCTGGGGTTCCAGACGCACGTAACCCAGATCCAGCGGAGGGCGCTCCCAGAAGGCCTCCACCACCAGCGCCTCGGGAGCCGCGCGGGTGAGACGCCCGGCGTAAACCACACGCAACCGGCCGTCCGCTGTCAGCCGCCGCACCCGGACGGGCCGGGGAGCCTGGGCGCTCAATCCGGGCCCCACCCCCGTTCCTCCACCGCCTGGAAGATGTCCGTGTCGCTCACGATACCGACAGGCTTCCCATCCTGCATCACCACCGCCCGCCGGATGTTGGCGTCCAGCATGATCAGGGAGCACTGCCGGATGGTGGTATCCGGGGAAACGGTGATCAGAGGCGCGCTCATCAGATCCCGGACCTTCAGTCCTTTCAGGGGCCGATCGGCGGCAACCACTTTCTTCAGGATATCCCGCTTGGTCATGATCCCCCACGTCCCGTGAGGTCCTTCCGGCTCCACCACCACGCTGGAGATGCCCTTCTGAACCATCAGATGCAACGCGTCCTCCACGGGCATATCCGGGGGGACGGTCACCACGGGGGAGGTCATGATCTCAGCGACGGTATAGGGTTTGGGCTTGCGCTCCATCGCCACCCCTTTCGATCGAAATGGTTCGCATAAAATTATAAGCGACTCCAGCGGAAGGCAGGTGGAAGGGCAGATGGGCCTTGCGGAAACGCCATCCGGAGCGATCTTGCGATGGCGTGGAGGAACCCCCCGAAGCTCGAACACAACCGGATAAAGCCCTGGGTCCAGAGGCACATCATGCGATTGCGGATCCGACCAGCGACTCGATTGAAAGGCACCATGCACGTCCCGGGAGACAAATCCCTCTCCCACCGGGCGCTGCTGTTTGGAGCCCTGGCCGATGGGGTCTCTGAGCTGAAGGGCTGGCTTCCGGCCGCCGATTGTGAGGCGACCCTCCGTTGTGTCCGCGCCCTGGGGATTGATGTGGAGCGGCCCGCCTGGGAGCACCTGATCGTTCACGGCGGCGGCCTGAAGGGATTCCGGCCGGCCCCTGGCCCTCTGGATTGCGGCGGCTCCGGGACCACGATGCGGCTCCTGATGGGGATGCTCGCCGGATTCCCCTTCCCCAGCACGCTGGTAGGGAACCCTCAGCTCTCCCGGCGCCCGATGGAGCGGGTGGCCCGGCCATTGCGCCAGATGGGCGCGGAAGTCATTACCACGGAGGGGCACGCGCCCGTCTATGTGCGCGGTGGCTCGCTCCAGGGCATCCGCTACGAGCTCCCCATCGCCAGCGCTCAGGTGAAATCGGCTATCCTCCTGGCCGGGCTTTACGCGGATCGCCCGACGACGGTCATCGAGCCCGCTCCCTCGCGGGATCACACCGAACGCTTGCTCAGGGCGATGGGCGTTTCCATCCAACGGGATGGAAACGCCGTCACCATTGAGCCGACGGAGCGATTGCGGCCGGTTTCCCTGACCATCCCCGGCGATCCGTCCTCCGCGGCCTTCCTCATCGCGGCCGCCTTGCTGGTTCCGGGCTCATGGGTGCAGATCCCCGGGGTCCTGCTCAACCCCACACGTCTGGGATGGGTGGACGCATGGCAGGAGATGGGCGCGCCGATCCAGGTGATCCCGGAGGGCGAAGCCGGCGGGGAACCGGTGGGGCGCCTGCAGGCCACGGCGGCCAGCCGCCTGCAGGCGATCGAAATCACAGGGGCCATGGTTCCCCGGATGATCGATGAGTTCCCCATCTTCGCCGTGGTCGCCACCCAGGCGGAGGGGATCACCCGGGTCCGCGATGCGGCGGAATTGCGCGTCAAGGAAAGCGACCGCATCGCCGCCATCGCCATGGAACTGCGCCGTATGGGCGCGCGGATCGAGGAGCATCCGGATGGCTTCACCGTCTATGGGCCCACTCCTTTGCGCGGGGCCGTTGTCCACAGCCATGGGGATCATCGCTTAGCTATGGCCCTCACGGTCGCCGGGTTGATCGCCGATGGGGAAACCCTCGTGGAGGATGCGGCCTGCATCGCCGACAGCTTCCCGGGTTTCGTGGAAACCATTCAGGCCCTCGGCGCGGAGATCGAGGTAGAGGCCGTTTACGAATGAAGGTGCGAGCGCCCGGGAAGAGGAGTTATGGTTCCTGAAACAGGCCCGCAGGGGCCGTCGGTGGAACCAGGATTCGCAGGGATCGGGGGACGACCTCGAAGGCCATGGGGGTATAGCCAATGGGTTCCCCATCCACCTGGACCGGGACAACCGGGCGGGTCTCGACGACCACGTGACGCCCGACGAAGAATTTGACCGCCGGATCCTGGAGATGGCGCCCCCCGAAGACGTTGAAGAAATGGCGGATCGCCCACGGCAGCCCCATCCCCCGAAACACGCAAATGTTGAGATATCCATCGTCCAGCACGGCCTGGGGGGCGATGCGCACCAGGCCCCCATACAGCTGGGCGTTCGCCACCAGAACCACCAGGGTGCGCCCCTTCACCCGGCGGCGGCCATCCACGATGACCGTGGCCCGCATGGCCGGGAAATCCCTGGCGATCATGGCGGCGGCGATCAGGTAAGCCAGGGCCCCCAAACGCTTGGTGTTCCGGGTCCGGGGTTCCATCTGCTGGGCCACCTGCGCATCCAGACCGATGCCCGCCCACAGAAGGAAGTAACGACCGTTGGCCCTCCCCACGTCAATCGTATGTTCCCGCGCGGCCTCCAGGAGATGCGCAGCCACCTGAATCCGAAGCGGATGGACGAGAGGGTAAACCGGGAGGCCCAGCTGCCTGGCCCATACGTTGCCAGTCCCCACCGGCAGGACGCCCAGAGCGGCCGGCATTCCGACCAGGCCGTTCGCCACCTCGTTGACGGTGCCGTCTCCCCCCGCGGCGATCACCCATTCGAATCCCTCCAGGGCAGCCTCGTGGGCCAGATCGGTAGCCATCCCCGGACGCTCCGTGATCCGTAGGAGGACGGACCATCCGCGCTCCTCCTGCCATTTACGGGCCACCGCCTGGACCTCCCGAAGCATCTCCCGGGGGCCGGCGGCCGGATTGTAGATGATCATGACGTGTCTGGAGCGAGCCATCGTCCCTTCCCCTGTCGGGCAACTGCCCGCAGTTGCCCTACGATCTCCCTCAGCGGGGATGGGAAGATCGTCCCTTCCGCCGTCCGGAGGCCTGCGGGGATTTCCCCGGCCCAGGAGCGACTCCCTCTTCTCCCTCCTCGGTTGCGATCCGCTCCAGCTCGACCAGCCGGCGAAGCCTGGCCTCCGGTGGGGTTTCCGCCAGCTCGATCATCCGCAATTGTTCGCGCAGTTCGAAGATCTGATCCCGCAGGGCAGCCGCCTTCTCGAACTCCAGGGCCTGAGCGGCCCGCTTCATCTCTTTCTCCAGCGCCCGGATGAGGCGCTGCAACTCGTCCTTCGGCATCGTCCATCGTTGTTCGGGCGCCCCCTGCTCCTCGGCCACCATCTCCCGCACCCGATCCGTGAGATCCCGCACGGCCTTCACAATCGAGCGGGGCTCGATCCCGTGGGCCCGGTTATACGCTTCCTGGATCGCCCGCCGGCGGTTGGTTTCCTCGATCGCCCGGCGCATGGAATCGGTGATCGTATCCGCGTAGAGGATGGCCGTCCCGTTCACATGGCGGGCTGCCCGCCCGATGGTCTGGATCAGTGCCGTCTCGCTGCGCAGGAAGCCCTCCTTGTCAGCATCCAGGACCGCCACCAGGGAGACCTCGGGGAGATCCAGCCCTTCGCGCAACAGATTGATCCCCACGACCACATCGTAAACCCCCAGCCGGAGATCCCGCAGGATCTCCACCCGCTCCAGGGTCTCGATGTCCGCGTGGAGATAATGGGTGCGGATCCCCATTTCGTTCAGGTAATCGGAGATCTCCTCCGCCAGGCGCTTCGTGAGGGTGGTGACCAGCGCCCGTTCGCCCCGGGCGACGCGTTTGCGGATCTCGCCGATGAGATCCTCGATCTGGCCTTTGGTCGGCCGCACCTCCACCACCGGATCCAGAATGCCGGTCGGGCGGATCAGCTGCTCGACCACCTGCTCGGACTTCTCCAGCTCATAGGGCCCGGGGGTGGCGGACATGAAGATCACCTGGCGGACCCGCTGTTCGAATTCCTCAAAGGTGAGCGGCCGGTTGTCCAGCGCCGATGGAAGCCGGAACCCGTATTCCACCAGGGTCTCCTTCCGGGAGCGATCGCCGTGATACATCCCGCGCAACTGTGGGATGGTCATATGGGATTCATCGATGACCACCAGAAAATCATCCGGGAAGTAGTCCAGAAGGGTCCAGGGCGGCTCGCCGGGCGCCCGCCCGTCCAGATGGCGGGAGTAGTTCTCAATGCCGTGGCAGTAGCCCACCTCGCGGAGCATCTCCAGGTCATACAGGGTGCGCTGGCGGAGCCGCTCCGCTTCCAGGAGCTTCCCCTGGGATCGAAGCTCCTCCAGCCGCTCATGCAACTCCTGTTCGATGGAGGCGATCGCCCGACGCAGCTTCTCCTCGGGGGTCACGAAGTGCTTGGCCGGATAGATCTCCACGGTTTCATGGAGACGGAGAACCTCCCCGGTGAGCGGGTCGAACTCCACGAGGCGCTCGATCTCATCCCCCCAGAACTCAATCCGGATCGCCGTATCCTGATAAGCGGGGAAGACATCCACCGTATCCCCGCGGACCCGGAAGGTCCCCCGTCGGAAATCCACATCGTTGCGCGCATACTGGATGTCCACGAGGTGGCGCAACAGGTTATCGCGGCGGCGGACCTGGCCACGCTGCAGTCGGATGACCACCTGGCCCCAATCGTGGGGGTTGCCAATGCCGTAGATGCAGGAAACCGAGGCGACGATGATCACATCCCGCCGGGTGAACAGGGCCTGGGTGGCCGCCAAACGCAGGCGCTCGATCTCCTCATTGATGCTGGTTTCCTTCTCGATGTAGGTGTCGGTCTGGGGGATATACGCCTCGGGCTGATAGTAATCATAGTAGCTGACGAAATATTCCACTGCGTTGTGAGGGAAGAATTCGCGGAACTCCGCGTAGAGCTGCGCGGCCAGGGTCTTGTTGTGGCTGATGACCAGCGTGGGCTTCTGGATACGGGCGATGACATGGGCGATGGTGAAAGTCTTCCCCGTCCCCGTCGCCCCCAGCAACGTTTGATAACGATATCCCTTCCGCAGGCCCTCGACGAGCTTCTCGATGGCCTGCGGTTGATCTCCGGTGGGTTCAAAGGGCGCCACCAGCTGAAAGCGCTCCATATCCGATCTCTCCCCTCCCCTCATCCACGCGATGGATTCCCAGGCATCGAGCACCCGGCATGGCGAGCCATCATCCGGAGAGGGCGTATCGCTCTCTATAATTTTCCCATGCCAGACCTAACCCCCCAGCCCCCTTCCCTACAAGGGAAGGGGGAGCCTGAAATCCCCCTCCCCACCTCGGGGAGGGGTCCCCCTCCCCTCACCGGATGAAGGGGCGATGAGGGGCGGCGATCGCCCTTCGGATCTCCTGGGCCATCGCCCGCGCTCGTTCCGGGGCATCCCCGATATGGGTATGGATGGCCATCAGGCGCCGGAGGGTTTCCGGGGAGAGCCAGCGGGTGATCTCCGGATCCGCGATCAGGCGCTCCATCAATGGGTTGGGGGCGCCGGACCGCACGGCCTCCCATGCGGCCATGGCATGATCCCGCAGGCGGGCGTGGAGCGCCTGGCGATCCGCGCCCGCACGGGCCGCCGCCATGAGGACCGGCTCCAGGGCGGCAAAGGGGGCGTAACGCTCCAGATTGCGCCGCAACGCTTCCTCGTGGATTTCCATGCCCTGAAGGATGCGAAGCGTTAGCCGGAGGATCTCATCGGCGGCCAGGAAGGCCTCCGGCAACAGGATCCGCCGGATCGCCGAATCGTCCAGGGTGCGTTCCAGGAGGGAGTGGGCGGCGGTTTCCCACATCATCGAGGGAAGCGCCCCCAGATAGCGAGCCAGGGCGTTGATCCGCTCGGCGAGGATCGGATTCCGCTTGAAGGGCATCGCCGAGGAGCCCACTTGACGGGCGCCGAAGGGCTCCGACCATTCACCGAAGGGGGGCGACTGCAGCAGGCGCAGATCGAAGGCCATCTTATAAAGCGACATGGCCAGCCCCGCGAGGGCCACCAGCACCCGCCAGTCCTGTTTGCGCGGATAGATCTGACCGGCCACCCGGAACGGCTCCAGGCCCAGCTCCGCCATCGCCCGCTCTTCCATCTGGGAAGGCGTCATACCGGTCCCATCCAGCAACGCCGCATAGGAGGCGCTGGTTCCCACCGCCCCTTTGAAGCCTTTCCCCCGGATGGCGAGCCGGCAGCGGGAGATCTCCTCCCAATCTATCAGGAGATCCTGGCCATAGAGGGCCAGGCGATAACCCACGGTCGTAGGCTCGGCCGGCTGGAGATGAGTCCAGGCCATACAGGGAACTTCGGCCCATCGCTCGATAGCGTCCGCCAGCGCTTCCAGGACCTCCCGCAGGCGATCGCCGATCAGATCCAGGGCTTCCCGAATCCGAATCGCATCGGCATTGTCCTCGATGTCCGCCGATGTAGCGCCCAGATGGAGCACCGGGCCACCCCGGGGGGCCTGCTCGGCGAACGTAAGGAGCTCGGCCATGAGATCGTGCCCGATCTCCCGCTCGATCTGCTCCGCCCGCTCCAGGTCGATGGTCCCGGCATGGGCCTCCAGGTCAGCCACCTGCTCCGGGCGGACAAGGCCGGCGGCCATCTGCGCGCGGGCCAGCGCGATCCACACCCGCCGCCACAGCCGCCGGCGGTAGGCCTCCGACCAGATCCGGCGCATCGCCGGGCTTCCATATCGCCAGGTGAAGGGGGAAAGAAAGGTCTCGTGGGTAAACATCCCGGGCTCCATCCGAAGGGAGGATCTGGATCTTCCCTTCCGTGGTATCGCGATCGCCGAAGCCGGACATTCGTCGTTCGGCTTCGATCCCCGAGGCGCCATTCCCCCCGATCCCGCGTGTTTGTCCCAGAGTCCAGGGCGCAGCACGCGCTTACCGCAACGCGCCGTCCTCGATCTCCAGGATCTGGTCCCGGGCAGGGCCCACGGAGACGTAGCGCACGGGAGCGCCGGCCAGCTCCGACAGGCGGCGCAAATACCCTCGCGCCGCCTCCGGGAGGTCCTGCCATCGCCGCGCGGTGGAGGTAGGGCCGGACCATCCCGGCAGGCGCTCGTAGACCGGAGTCACCTGTTCCAGAACCGGCGTGTCGGGGACGTGGGTGAGGATCTCCCCGGATGGGAGGCGATATCCCACACAGAGGGGGATTTCCTCCAGCCCATCTAAGACATCCAGCTTGGTGACGGCCAGAGCCGTGAAGCCGTTCAGCCAGGCGGCGTGCCGCAACGCCACCCCATCCGGCCAGCCGCACCGGCGAGGGCGTCCGGTCGTCGCCCCGAACTCCCATCCTTCCGGAGGGCCGCCCCGCCGCAGACGTTCGGCCAGCTCCCCGTGCACTTCAGTCACGAGGGGGCCCTCCCCCACGGCGGTGGCAAAGGCTTTCACCACCCCGATCACCTCCCGGATCGCATGGGGGGGGATCCCCGCGCCAACCACCGCGTAGCCGGCCAGGGTGTTCGATGAGGTCACATAGGGATATACGCCCCAGTCCAGATCCCGCATCGCCCCCAGCTGCCCCTCCAGGAGGATCCGGGCATCCCGCCGGATGGCGTCCTGGAGCACCGGGATGGTGTCGATGATCCGATCCCTCAGGCGCTCCCGCCACATCTCACATCGGTCGATCAGCTCCTCCAGAGGAGGGGGATCCCCCTTCAACGCGATTATGCGCGCGGAGATCGCCGCATATGTCTCCTGCAGGCGCCGGTGGAGCCAGTCCCGATGGAGGAGATCGCCCATCCGCAAGCCGATCCGGGCGGCCTTATCGCTGTAAGCCGGGCCGATGCCCCGGCGCGTGGTGCCCAGGGGGCGATCGCCCCGCCCTCGCTCCTCCAGCTCATCCCGCTGGCGATGGTAAGGGAAGACCAGATGCGCCCGATCCGAGATCCACACGCGGGAGGTATCCACGCCGGCGGCCTCGAGCTCTGTTAGCTCCTGAAGCAAGGTATCGGGATTCACCACGGTCCCTGCGCCGATGATACATGTGGTTCCCGGCTGGAAAACTCCAGAGGGCACGAGATGGAGGCGGAACGTTCCGTATTCGTTCACCACGGTGTGGCCCGCGTTATCTCCCCCTTGCACCCGCATCACGATCTCCGCGTCGCGGCTCAGGTGATCGACGATGTGGCCCTTTCCCTCATCTCCCCACAACGCGCCGACCACAGCGATCACAGGCATAACCCTGCCTCCAGCCGAAGCGAGTCAAATATTCCAGAATAGGACCTGCACCGCAGGGGAGAGCCTTCGACATCCCATCCCCCGGATCTTCGCGTTTACATGCCCTGCGTGTCCTCCCGCGCGCCGAGGTCGATCACCTTCCCTCCCCGCTCAGCCGATTCCGCGCGAGGGGCCTCCAGCATCGGGAATTCCGGCTCCGCGCCGGGCATCACCGATTGGCCCCGGAAGTATCCGCCTTCATCGATCACCAGGGAGCCCGCGTTGATCTCCCCCCAGACCTTTCCGGTGGAAAGGATCTCCACCCGGCCAGAGGCATGGATCTTCCCCATGAGAATGCCGGCCACCGAGACATTGGTCGCCCGCACTTCCGCCCGAACCCGCGCGTTCTCGCCGATGATCAGATTGCCGCTGATCTCCATGGAGCCCTCGAACACGCCTTCTACCCGGATGGTCCCATCGCCCTGCAGCATGCCTTTCATCACACAGGTCGGGCCCAGCACGGTCTCCACCGGCGTGCCCGGGCTGGCCGGCCTGGGAGCTGCGGGCGCTTTCTCCGGCTTCGATCGTCCGAACATGGTTCGCCTCCTCACGAATGGATATACTCTACTATACTATAGAGAAAGCCGTTCGGGCCTGTCAAAGCATCGATTAAAAGGGTTTGAGGCGGTGGAGCAGGCGGCTTCGTTCCCTGCCCCGCCATCCCCAAAGCGCGATCGGATCAACCGGGATCGCCCATGAGTGCGCGCCCTTCCTTCTTCGCTCTCCCCAGAGGAACACCCGCTATCGGGCAGGACCCGGGATCGGCCCTGCCCGCGGGGCGGTGTGTCGGCTGAAGCCAGCGGTCCAGAAGGAGGGCGCGATGTATAGCGTGCTGATCCTGGCCGGCGGCCAGAGCCGCCGGATGGGAAGGAACAAGGCCTTCCTGGACTGGAGGGGACGTCCGCTGATCGCCGATCTGATCGATCGCTTCCGCCCGATCTCCGACGATGTGATCCTGATCGCTCCCGACCTCAAACCCTTTCAGGGCCTCAACGCGCGCCTCGTCCCCGATCCCTTGCCACCAGTTGGCCCTCTGGGAGGGCTGTGGTCCGGCCTGTTGAGCGCGCGCCATGAATGGGCTTTCGCCATGGCGTGCGATATGCCCCTGGTGGATCCGCGGGTGGTGGAATGGATGTTCGAGCAGCGCGGGGAAGCCGATGCCGTCGTCCCGCTGGATGACCAGGGGCGCCCGGAGCCGCTGCACGCGCTGTATCGGGCCTCCTGCCTCAATGCCATCGCCTCCGCCCTGGCCTGCGGGCAACGGGCGATGCTGGCCTTTTATCCGGCGATCCGGGTGCGCTATCTTGCCCCCTCCATCTGGCGCGCGGTGGACCCGGAGGGCCGTTCCTGGCGCAACATCAATACCCCGGAGGACTGGAAACAGCTCCAGGGAGAAATCCCTTAAGACCCAACCCCCCGGCCCCCTTCCCTACGAGGGAAGGGGGAGACTGAAAATCCCCCCTCCCCGAAACGGGGAGGGGCCGGGGGAGGGGTCCCTTCCCCTGTTTCGGGGAGGGAGACGGCGTTCGGCGGCTCCGGAAGCCCCCGGAGCAGGAGATTATGCCGGCGATCCCTGGGCGTATCGCATCCGGGCATAAGCCAGGGCCCCGAGCAGCCCGACATGGTCTCCCAGGGCGGTCCGGACAATGGGCGTCACATAATCCAGCGTCATGGCGCGCTCCCGGGCATAGGCCCGGATCTTCTCCAGAAACCAGTCCCCGGCCTTCATCACGCCGCCGCCCAGGATGATCAGGGTAGGGTTGAAGATGTGCCAGAAGGTGGCGATCCCCACGCCCAGATAGAACGCCGCTCGATCCATAATGGCCCCGGCGATCGGATCTCCCCGGGCGGCGGCCTCCGCAACGTCCTTTGCTGTGACCCCCGAAGGATCCGACCAGGGGACAGGATCGCCCCGCGCCCACGCCTCCCGGGCCATGCGGGCGATGGCCGTCCCGGAGGCCACGGCCTCCAGACACCCGGTCTGCCCACAGCCGCAGCGCGGCCCCCCTTTCGCTTCCACCACGATGTGACCTAATTCCGCCCCCAGCCCGTGGGCGCCCTCGAGCAACACGCCGTGGGTGATGACTCCTCCCCCAATGCCGGTGCTGATCGTCAGATACACCATGTGCTCATGGCCGCGACCCGCCCCATATTGCCACTCCCCCAGCGCAGCCAGGTTGGCATCGTTGCCGACAAAACAGGGCACGTGGAACTGGCTCCGAAGGCGATCGGCCAGGGGGACGTTCTCCCACCCCAAATTGGGCGCGGTGAGCACCACCCCGGTGTGCGGATCGAGGGGACCAGGAACGCCCACCCCCATCGCCTCCACCGGCTCATCCGCGGGCCAGACCTCCTGGATCGCGTGAATGATCCGGGCGATCACCGCCTCCACACCCTCTTCCGCCCGGGTGGGGTATCCCACCCGGGCCAGGATTTGTCCCTCCGCATTGCAGCGAGCAACCCGGATGTTCGTCCCCCCGAGATCCACAGCGATGTAAACCATGAGGGCCTCCGTTCGCGTAAGTCTTGAACAGATCCAGAGCCCCCGGGAAAACCCGCAACGCGGCCTCTCAACCCTTTGGCGTCTTCAAATGAAGCAACCGCCGACGTTGTGGAGGGAGATAAGGTCGGCCTCCGCCCGGGATGGCCGGCGCGGCCAGAGCCCGTATGCTCTCGGCCGTCACTTCACAAACCTGATTCGGCCGGGGATCCGCCAGATAGCGCCGCATGGCCTCATAGCCCGCCTCCAGCATCTGCGCCGTCCGGGAGAAATCCAGAAAAGAGATCTCCCGAAAGGCGGTCAGGCAGATGTGATGCACCGTCGCAGGGGATTGCAGTGCGTCATACAGGTCGTCCAGGATCTGCTCGCTCAGCAGGGTTTGATAGGCGGTCATGGCGATCTCCACCAGCCCCCGCCGCGGGGGAAGCACCTGAGGACTGAAGCTCAGATCGAGGATGTAAAGCTCCTCCGCCCCCTTCTCCAGGGCGATGGTGATCGGCACCACCGCAACCACCCCGCCGTCCACCAGCTGCATGTTCCGGAAACGCACCGGCGGATGGATCACCGGGACGCTCGCGCTGGCCAGGACCGCTTCCAGCAACGGCGCGGAGGGATCGTCGCCGAAAAGGATCAGGCGCTGGGTGCGCAAATCCGCGGCTGTGACATAGCAGGGCCGCTGGAGATCCCCGAACGTGCGGACACCTGGGGGGAGGTGGGCCTGCAGAACCCGCCGCAATCCTGATCCATCGAACAGGCTATCCTGGTGGGTGAGCAGGCGCCATAGAACCGTGAGCCGATTGCCTGGATAGATGTCTTTGCGGCGGACGCTCTGCCACGCCACGGCCAGGCGTTCCACGCCTTCGATGGTGGGCTCCGCCGCCAGAGCGGCGGCGTTAATGGCCCCGGCGGAGGTTCCCACCAGGAGATCCGGCTCGATCCCGTGCTCCAGCAGCGCCTTCAACGCGCCGACCTGGAGCGGACCGCGGTTCCCGCCCCCGCTCAGCACAAAGGCCCGTCGCGCCATGCCGGCCTCGCCTCATCCAGGGAATGTTCACCGGGAAGAGCCCCTTTTCCCCATTATAGGAGCCTATTCCTGCAACAACGGCTCGACGACTTCATGCCAGCGCCGGGCCGCAGCCTCCCATGTGAACCGGCGGGCCCGTTCCAGGCCTGCCATCCGCAACCGGGCCTGCCGCTCGGGATCCTCCAGCACGGCGCGCAGCCCCCGCGCGATATCCTCCACCGATTCCGGATCCACCAGCACCCCCGCCTCGCCGACCACTTCCGGCAATGAGGAGGTTCGCGAAACCACCACCGGGACCCCACACGCCATCGCCTCCAGGGCCGGCAGCCCGAAGCCCTCATAGCGGGAAACCAGCGCGAAGGCCGCGGCGGCGGAATACAGGGCCGGCAGGTCCTCATCGGCCACAAAGCCCAGCCAGTGGATGCGATCCGCCAGCCCGGAGCGCCGGATCGCCTCGAAGGTCCCTTCGGCTTTCCAGCCCTGTTCCCCCACGATCACCAGATGGCCCTGGGGGAAGATCTCTTCGCGGACCAGGATCGCGAAGGCCTCAATCAGGCGCGGGTAGTTCTTGCGGGGCTGCACCGTGCCCACCGTGAGCACGAACGGCCACGGCCCCAGCCCATAGCGCGTCCGCACCCGGGCTTGCTGCGCTGGATCCTCAACGGGGCGGAAGCGTGGTTCGACCCCGCTGTAAAGCACCGTGACCCGCTCCGGCGGCACCCCCCAGAGGCGGATGAGATCCTGGCGGGTGGACTCCGAATCGGCCAGGATGTGGGTCGCCCGCCACACCGCGCGCGGCACA
>NZ_DAOUCJ010000074.1 GCF_034432235.1 Thermoflexus sp.
AGACCTCCCAGGCGGTCCATCCCCAATCCACGGCCTTCAGCAGCACCACCGCCCCAGCCACCAGGAGGGGGAGGACCGGAAGATGCCCTCCATCATCCAGATAGCGCAGCGGGTTATTGTAAACGTAGGCGTAACGATTCAGCGCCTGCGGGTTCCCCGGCTCGGGCACCAGGGGATCGGGTTGCAGGAAGCGGCCCAGGGCGGGGTCGTAGAAGCGGGCTTGGTCATCGTAGAGCCCGAGGGACGCCTCCCACCGCTGGCCGGTGAAGCGGCGGTCGGTGAGGAAGAGGCCGCTCTCCCACCGGAGGGCGCCATGGTGAGACAACGGAGATATAACGGGTCAGGCTATGCAATTGTTAAGGTGTTTGCTTTCGCACCAATGAATGACGAACCGCCTTAGCTTCCATAGGTTATTTGATAAATTCAAAGTTTCTCCAAAATCCCCAGCCCCACCCAATGCTTGGTTCGCTCATCATATACTGTCACGAATAATTTCCCCTCAGTTCGCCACCTGGTTAAGAGCTCCCAAATATCCGGATATAACCGGAACGATCGACCATCCTTTGCAAGAAAGCGAAATGGTATTCCAGAGGTTGTTCCTTCAATTACCTCATAAACTTCCCATGGCTCGAATATAATGAGCCTTGCGTTTCTGCTCATCAAAAATCTCCCCATCGCAGACGGTTTATCCTCAGGATTTCCGCTTGGACCAAATCTTCGGTCCAATACTCAATTCCCCATCCTGCTCGGAATCCAGGATCTCGAGGCCAAAACCAGGGTCAGGTCCGTTGAGGGCCATGCAAGCGGGGCTGATTTACAATCTTGAACTCGATTCGATATTCCG
Source organism: Thermoflexus sp. (assembly GCF_034432235.1). NCBI lineage: Bacteria > Bacillati > Chloroflexota > Thermoflexia > Thermoflexales > Thermoflexaceae > Thermoflexus > Thermoflexus sp. Next base: position 845 of record NZ_DAOUCJ010000074.1, read on the forward strand.
GTGGATGTCTTAATGCTAATCGGCTAAGAGCTTCTCGGGAGGTTTCAAAACGATTTGTGGTAATGTAAGTTCGCCCGGGCCTTCCGCCGCGGAGGAGGCCGGTTTGCTGGATGGCAGCGATCTCCCCCTCTCCCACGTATCGGGTATAATAGCCCGGGAAGCGAGCCGCCATCACCGCTCGATCTACCACCCCTCCTGCCAAGGTCATTCCGCTTCTAAAAAAGGCGTATTCAACTAACAACGCTGTAAATCTCCTAAATACGCATTTTTTGTTATATATTCGTTCACATTAACAATTATTTTGTCCCATGTCAAAAATTTAATAAATTCAAATATGCCATAACGCGGAAATATTATGAACCTGCGCCCATCATCGGCTTTAAACAAGAATAGATTTACTACCTCACCGTATATCTCTTCTTCGGCCTCAAAAGGTTCGAAAATTACCAGCTTTGCTCGCCATTTCATCGCAAACGCTCCCATCGCAATAAGCGAACTTTCACTGGGTCGCGAGTGTAATACTCAACTCCCCAGCCTGCTCGGAATCCAGGATCCCGAGGCCGGAACCATGGCCATACACGCCTGGGTCCTTGAATGCGCGGCTGGTTCAGGATTTCAAACTCGATCCGATAGGAGGGGGGCGAGGGAAGGGACAATCGGCTCATGGCTTCCCGGCTCGTCTGGAAAACATCCGTGGTGAAATAAGTGGGCGTGTCCGTTCGACCTCCCCGAAGGAAACCGGTTTCCTGGATGGCTTGAAGTTCTCCCTCGGAGATATAGCGGACGTAGGTTCCCCGAAATGCTGCTCGCATCACCATCCGATCCACACCGTGGAAGACGCCGCCGCTGAGGCCACCGATTAGGGCATCCCGTCCCAGTTCGGCGGGATCCCCTAATCCTTCCCCCACGGGCCTTCCGGTCAGGAGGTTCTCCGTGGCTCGTGCGACTTGTCCGGAGGCTGCCCCGCTGAAGGCGCCGGCGCCCACCATCCCCCATAAGCCTGTCCCCAATACCGCGCTTGCCCCGTAGAGTGTGGCCCCACCCACCGCCCCGGCTACAGCGCTGGCACCGACAGCAGCCCCGTTGACGTTCATAAAGGCCTGCACGGTGAAACCGTTCTGGCTGATGTTCGCCGCTACTTGCACCCCATAATTGATCAGCGCTCCGGTTGCTGCCCCAATCCCCATCATCACCAGGATGACCGGGACGTGCCCGCTGGGGTCGGTGTAGCGCAAGGGGTTGTTGTAGACATAGGCATACCGGTTGAGCGCCTGGGGGTTCCCTGGCTCGGGCACGATGGGATCGGGTTGCAGGAAGCGGCCCAGGGCGGGGTCGTAGAAGCGGGCCCGGTAATCATACAGGCCCAGCGCCCCCTCCCACCGCTGGCCGGTGAAGCGGCGGTCGGTGGGGAAGAGGCCGCTCTCCCACCGGATGGCGCCATAGGGGAGATAGCGCGTGGCCCCCACCACACTCCCGCCCTGCGCCAGCACGGTGACGCTCCCCAGGTGATCCCCCACCACCGCGTAGACGGCGCTTCCCTCTCGCACGGCCACCGCTTCGCCCCCCAGGCGGTAGACCTTCCGCCCCAGGCCGCCCCCCACTTCGTAGCCGTCGTCCACGGCCACGGTGGGGAGGCCCGCCACCTCCCGGACCCCCCGGTTTCCTTCGGCGTCGTAGCGGAAGCGGGCCACCCGCTCGGCGCCCCGCCAGACCTCCGTCAGGCGGTTCTCGGGGTCGTAGACGTAGCGCCACTCGGCACCGCCCACGGTGCGGGTGAGGACGTTCCCGTTCCCATCATACCCCAGCGTCGTCCCATCGCTCACCGAGACCAGCCGCCAGGAGCGCCCGCGGTCGCTTCCGGCCCAGGCGGCGTGCCAGGCCTCGTCCAGGCAGCGGACGGTGGGGCTTTTGGCCACCAGGGGGAGGTAGACCCGGTAAGGCCCCGGCGGGGCGGAGGGCGGGGCGGGATCCCCATAGTCGTAAACCCAGGCCTGGGCCCCCTCCGTCCGCTGGAGCCACCGTCCCCCCGCATCCAGGGTCCAGGTCCCGCTCACCGGCCCGCTCATCCCTACCAGGCGGTCCAGCTCATCATAGGCGAAGGCCCAGACCTCCGAGCGGGCCGTGTCGGTGATCCGAAGGACGTTACCGGCCGCATCATAAGCGTAGCCCAGGTCCAGCCCCGGGCCCTGGATGCGGGTCACCCGCAGGGTGTGGGGGTCGTAGGCCCGCTGGAGGGCGCCGCCGCCGAAGAGGGAGAGCCCGGTGAGCTGGCCCGCCGCGTTGTAGGCGGCGTTCCCGGCATAGGGGCTCCACCCGGTGAGGGCGGTGGGCCAGCCGTGGGGGCCGTAGGCCACCGTGAGGACCTCGCCATCGGGGTCCACTCGCTGCACCAGGCGGTCCATTGCGTCGTAGGCGAAGCGCTGGAGGTAGGTCTGGCCGTCCACGGTGAGGGTGGCGGTGGTGACCCGGCCCCGGATGTCGTAGGCCCAGGTCCGCTGGATCCCCTCGGCGGTCCAGGCCCGGGTCTTGCGGCCGAGGGAGGCCCCATACCCGGGCTCATCGTAAGCGAAGCCCACCGCATACCCGGAAGGCCCGGGGTCCGGGGGCGGATTGTAAGAGGCGCCGTCGGGGACGTTCGG